>NZ_JBALOX010000240.1:0-2382 GCF_036965165.1 Bacillus sp. JJ1521
GCAATATTTTCATTTGCAGATAATGAGGTTGTTATACCCGCAGTAGTGTTGGAAGAGGTAGACTCAAAAAAACGTTATATGGATGAAATAGGTAGAAATGCGAGGCAAGTTTCAAAGCTGATCGATAATATGCGACAAACAGGGAAACTGCACGAAAAAATCCAGCTTGAAACAGGTGGAAGCCTGCGGATTGAATTAAATCATAGATCCTTTCATGAGCTTCANNTCAGGAGATCTTTGTTGAAAAAACAAATGATAACCGCATCTTGGCAGTTGCCAAAAATCTCTCCTTAGAAGAACAATCAAAGGAAAATGGGAAACAAGTCATTTTAGTAAGTAAGGATGCATTGGTACGTGTAAAGGCTGATGCATTAGGGTTACAATCCGAAGATTTCTTAAGTGATCGAGTTGTTGAGGTTGATCATATATATTCGGGGTTTCTCGAGATTTATATAAACCGTAACCTTCTTGACCTCTTTTATGAAAAAGGGGAACTTCACGTAACAGAGTTAGTCAATCACCCATTTTATCCAAATCAATTTATCCTTTTAAAAGATGCATTAGGAGGCTCATCGTCTGCTATTGGGATTGTCGATAAGGCGGGTAAAGTGGTTAAGAAACTTCATTTTAAACAGGATCATATTTGGGGTATTAAACCAAGAAATGTGCAGCAAACAATGGCTTTTGAACTATTATTAAGAACTGATATTCCGTTGGTGACGTTAATAGGGAAGGCTGGAACAGGTAAAACCTTGCTAGCACTTGCAGCTGGACTTATGCAGACAGAGGATTTAGGACAATATAAAAAACTTTTAGTCGCCCGCCCGATTGTACCTGTAGGTAAAGATATTGGGTTCCTTCCTGGCGAAAAACAGGAAAAGCTTAGGCCGTGGATGCAACCAATCTTTGATAATCTAGAATATTTATTTAATACGAAAAAACCTGGGGAATTGGATGCCATTTTAGCAGGCATGGGTTCAATCGAGGTTGAGGCCCTGACTTATATCAGAGGAAGAAGCATACCTGAGCAATTTATCATCATTGATGAGGCGCAAAATTTAACCAAGCATGAGGTTAAAACGATACTCACGAGAGTAGGGGAAAAGAGTAAAATCGTGTTTATGGGTGATACTGAGCAAATTGACCATCCATATTTGGATGAATATAATAATGGGTTAACATATGTTGTAGAGAAGTTTAAGGACCAAAAGATTGCTGGCCATATTCGATTAGTAAAAGGAGAAAGGTCAGGACTTGCACAATTAGCAGCAGATATTCTTTAAAAGAAAGAAGCCTGTCACGCCATGACAGGCTTTATTCCTATATTTATTCAATAATAAACCTAGTAATATTTTTTATCGGGTTTTCACGATTTGACCCATCACCGAAATAAAAATGGACAGGACCATCTTCACGTAAAGGCTTACCTTCTTTTGAAAAACCAAGAACACCAGCATATGCTTCACTAAGTGAAATAGTTGTTTCTTGATCCTTTTGCACAATTGTCAATGTAGCAGCATCCTCAAAAGGTTCCGCATTTTTAATAAAATCCCCAAATGGGATTCCAAATGTACCAGTTAGAACTTTTTCCTTTAAAAACTTTTTCTCCGTCTTTAAAGTGGGGGGATAAATCGCACCTTCACGGATTTCTCTATCCCAGTGCTTTGAAACTGATTTTGTATATTCGCTTAAATCTTCCTCTACGATTTGATCTGACTCGAAATATGTAAGTAAATCTACTCTACGATCATCAAAAATCCACACACTTGGGTCAAGTGTAATTTTATACTTTGTCTTTCCTTCAATCATAATAATTGAGTTCATAAAACAATCATTCCTTTCAATCATATTATAGAGGTTTTAAAACGTAATAGGAAGTATCAGCTCTTTCATTATCTTAATAAATACACTATTTGTTAATGAAAACCAATTTTAAGAGTAATAGTCTTATCTATTTATTCTTGCAATTTTACTGTATACAGGTTAATATTTATAGATAGGATTAGGTATAGCTTCGGAAGCGGAGGGGTTATAAATTGACTTCAGAGATTTCGGTGAATCATCGTGAAAAAGCATTGTCTTTACTAAAAGCAGATGCTGATAAGATATTAAAACTTATTAAAGTTCAAATGGATAATTTAACAATGCCACAATGTCCACTATATGAAGAAGTACTTGATACTCAAATGTTTGGATTATCCAGGGAAATAGATTTTGCAGTAAGATTAGGATTAATAGAGGGGCTTGAAGGAAAAGAGCTAATCTCAAAACTTGAGCGTGAATTATCCGTTCTTCATGAAGCTTCAACCCGAAAATAGGTAACCTATAGATAAATCAACTCAAATTATCCGGGACATTGGATAATTTGAGTTTTTTTATAAG
>NZ_JBALOX010000241.1:0-12092 GCF_036965165.1 Bacillus sp. JJ1521
GTATGTAGATGTAGGAGATGCAATGTTTATTAATTAAAATGGCGTAGGTACATTGACCCAAAGAATGGTGGAATAATGCAATATATACACTCTTAATACAAGAAAAATCCTTAATTTTTAATTAATAAGGAAAGGGAGTCAGTTTAAAAACACCTACTCCTTTTTTCATGTCCCTCCGATAAAATTTCATTTATAATTAAAATAAATCTATGAGAATGTGGAAGTGTCATAAGTATGATTGATTATTTAAAATCAGATTGTAAAAATTGTTTCGGGTTATGTTGTGTAGCCTTACCTTATGCCAAATCAGCAGATTTTCCAATTAATAAAGACGGTGGAGAGCCGTGTCGAAACTTATGTTCAGATTTTCGTTGTAAGATACATAATCAATTAAGGGATAAAGGTTTTCGTGGATGTGTATCCTATGAGTGCTTTGGCGCAGGACAACATGTATCACAGTCGATCTATAATGGCGTTGATTGGAGAAATAATTCAGAGCGTGCCAACGAAATGTTTGAGGTATTTCCGGTTGTTCAACAACTTCATGAAATGCTTTGGTATCTCAATCAAGCACTTAGCCTGCAGGAGACACAATCATTTCATATAAGTTTGCAGGACATGTATAAAGAAACGTTAAAATTAACACAGAAAAAGCCTGAAGATATATTAAAATTAGACATAATTGCACATAGGGGTAAGGTTAATAGTTTATTACTAAAAGCGAGCGAAATGTATCGGAAGGATTTTACTAAAGGAAGTAAAAGGATAAAGAAAGGTCAAGATTACGTAGGGGAAAATCTAAAAGGGGCAGATTTACAAGGGGCTAGTTTTCGAGGAACATTAATGATTGCAGCCAATTTAAGTCATGCAGATTTAAGAACAGCAGATTTTATTGGTGCTGACCTCAGAGATGCTGACCTTAGTAACGCGAACTTAACAGAGGCTATTTTTCTAACACAATCTCAACTAAATTCAACTAAAGGAAACGTTCATACAAGAATACCACACTACTTAAAAAGACCAAATCATTGGATAAAATGAGCAAATTTTTATTAATAACAAAAGGGGGCTAGTGTAAAAAACACCAACTCCCTTTTTTTTGCCCCTGCCAAGGAACTTAATATTATCATATTTTGGTTACTTTACCCAGTACCAAGAATTAACCATATAATTAGGACTAGCATAATTGATTTAAAAGTTTTTCCATCTAATGGATCCGAAACCGGTATGTGGGTGACTTTTAGATTGGATTTTAAAATATTCATGTTCCAATTCAGATAGGGATAGCTCAAAAAGTTGTTTCCCGTCTTTTTTAAAATGATTTATTGCAATTAGCTTTCGAATAAGCTCATTTCTTCTATTTTCAACATCATCTCTTAATAAACCCATAATAAAACCTCTCCTTTCGAAATTGGCAATCCAATGAACACCATTACAAGATAAGAAGAGGTTTTTTATGATTTAAATGACGACCTCGCTTATCTTTCAAGCATATAAGCTTGCTGGATTTAGCACAGTATTCAACGAATCTGCTGCTGAGGTTTCACAGGGCCAGTCCCTCCACCTCTCTTGATAAGTTTTTATATTTACATTTAGTTTAACCTTATTATTCCGATATGTCTACTTGAAATTAAACTTTGTTCAAAGAAATTTATAAAAGGGTAGAGGGACGGGTTCCATTTCCCTATTGAGTCGATGAACTTGTCTCTTACTCCCACAAAATAATCTTTATTTGATTTCCGGAGGGGTCCTCAGTTGTAATGACATCATTTTCTTCGGTATATGAAAATCCTAAATTCTTTAGTTGTAATTTTGCTTGATTGTATTCTTCACTTGTAAAATGTGTAGTATAAAATCGCAGACCAAGAGCATTTTCAGGGGGCTTAGGCAGTCCTTCACCCGCCCAAGTATTCATTCCGATGTGATGGTGGTAATCATCCTTCGAGACGAATAACTTTTGTGCATCCTTGGAGACAACATTAAAACCTAAGGCATCCACATAGAATTCCTCGGATTTCTCAATGTTTGATACTTGTAAGTGCATATGTCCTAATCTCGTGTCATTGGACAAGCCAGACCAATCTTTACCGTTCATTTCAGAAAGTAAACCTTTAACATCAAGCTCATAAGTTCCACCAACATATCCGCCAGCATCGTCTTCAATCCAAAGGTCCGGATCTCGATCGACATAAATTTCGATTCCGTTAAAATCGGGATCAGCAAGGTAAATAGCCTCGCTATACTGATGGTCGGAAACGCCTTGAAGCGGGTATTCGGAATCAATTAAGTGATTTAACACTAAAGCCAATTCTTCTCTGTTTGGTACTAATATTGCAAAATGAAATAATCCTGTTGTTCCAAATGGCCGTTCCACAAAAGAACTTTCTTCAATTAATGTTAGAATAGGGGTTGTTCCATCAGCCGTTAATTTAGCACTACTACCGTTCTTTTCTAACAATCTTAAACCAATAATCTCTTGATAAAAGCTTAATGATTGCTCCAAATCAGAAACCTGTAATTCAACATAGCCAAGTCTAGGCTCCATCTCACCAGTATAATTTAATTGCTTCTCATTTTTTGCTTCCCAAGGTTTAAATCCAATAAGTGCGATCGCTATTATAATTAATAGAATAGTAGATAACCATACAAAATTCTTTTTAAAATGCATTTTTTATTTACCTCTATTTTTTAATATTAAAAAAGGAGGCAGGTTCATTGTCACTAGCTAGGACTTTGAACCTGCCCCTCTGACCAAATTTTAGTTAGCTTCCCCGACTACTGTGAATCTTTCGTTTATGTGTTTTGGGTTTTCGATTTCATCTACTAAGGCAATGGCGAAATCAGCGTAACTGATATAGCTTTCGCCTTTTGAATTTATAAGCAAGTTGTCTTTACCTGCTTGGTAAGCACCAGTTCTTGTGCCTTCTGGATCGAATATAGCTGATGGACTCATAAAGGTCCAACTGATATTAGCTGTTTCTTGTAATTCTTGCAGGTTTCGTGCTTGACCTTTTGCTGTTGGTTTGAAGATGTCAGGGAAATCAGGAGTGTCAATAACTTGAACACTTTTTGCTTCATCAACATAAAGGCTTCCTGCACCACCAACAACAATGACTCTTGTATTTGTGCCTTTAGCAGCTTCAATTAACGCATGACCCGCATCAACATGTGGTTGTTCTTCTCCAAGTGGCGCACCAAAAGCATTAACCACGACATCGAAGTTTTCAACATCTGTTGAATTTAATTCTAAAATATTTTTCTCTACTACAGAAACTTGTTCATTTTGTAATTTAGAGGCGTCCCTTACGATTGCGGTTACATCATGACCTCTTTCTACAGCCTCTTTTAAAATAAAACTTCCAGCTTTACCACTTGCGCCAATTATTCCAATTTTCATTCTATAGTCCTCCTATATAGTTCAACTTGTAATTTAATTGATTACATGTAATCATTATAGTTACATGTATTCTTTGTGTCAACACATTGATTTTTAAGTTATAATAAAAATATATTTGTGATAGGATCGAAAGTAGGGTGACGAACGATGTCCATCAGTAGTCGATTTTCTGTTGGAATTCATATACTTTCCCTCATTAACATAACTAAAGAGGGTGAATGTTCTTCTGGTTTTTTAGCATCCAGTGTAAATACGAACCCGGTAGTGATTCGAAAGATTATGGGTATGCTTAAAAAAGCAAATTTAATTGAGGTGCACCCAGGTGTAGCTGGTGCAAAATTAACAAAAAGACCTTCAGAAATTACAATGTTAGATATTTATAAGGCAGTTGATGTGGTACGAGAAGGCGAGCTATTTAGCGTCCACGACAACCCAAATCCCGAATGTACTGTCGGAAGAAATATTCAAAACGCTATTGAACCTCTTTTTGCCCAAGCCCAATTTGCAATGGAGAAAATCCTTGCAAATGTAACATTAGAGGATATTGTCAATGGCATGAATGAAAAAGAAAACTGTTGAAAAGAGAACTTAGGATCCTTTTCAGCAGTTTTTTCGATGACAGGCGGACAGATGCATTGTCCCAAGAAGCTCTTCAAAACTTATTTTTCATTTTTCTCTTTTTCGGGTGATCCTGCAGTGTTTTTTACCTGCTTATTAGAATTTTTCTGACTACTTTTTATATGACCTTTTGCATCTACTTTTGAATCCCTCAGCATTTTACTTACCTCCATTTAATGATAATTACCTGCTCATATTTTTCCTAAGAAATTGTTGATTATTCTTAATGTCTATAAAAGCACCCATATTACATAATTTCTCTGTTTCTCAAGAAATAACACTTGTAATTGTGGAATATTATGGTAATCTAAAACTACAGATTAACAATCTATTTTTTTAGAATGACAATCTAAATAATTAGTTCTATACGGAAAGGAGTAAAAACGGTGAATGAACCTTTAGAAGTATCAGTGGAACAATCAAAATTATTAGGCAATGCCCTTCGCGTTCAAATTATTCGAGTATTAACGGAGGAACCAAAAACATCTAAGCAAGTAGCTGATTTGCTTGGACACTCTCCAGGAAATGTCCATTATCATATAAGAAAATTGTATGAAGGTGGGTTAATTGACCTTGTGGAGGAAAAGCAATTTGGTGGCGTTATGGAGAAATACTACAAGTCAAAAGCAAAATGGTTTAATTCAGATAGTAAAGAAACGATTGACCCAGCTTTACGAGACGATTTTCAGTCAAGTAATGCGACTACTCTAAGTCTTCGCTTAAAACTTACAGAAGAACAACAAACGGAACTCACCAATGAATTTAAAATTTTTCTTGAAAAATGGGTCGAAAAGACATCTGTTAATCATGAAGGGATGGACAGTAAAGAATTTAGCATAGGGGTAAAGATTGTTTCCACTAAACCGTCTGGGGAAAATAAATAAGCAGAAGGGGATCAACGATGAGAATATTCATGCAAAGAAACTTTCTTTTTATGTTTATTGGAAGAGTTATTACGAATATTGGCGATAGTTTTTATACGGTAGCAGCAATGTGGCTTGTTTATGATTTAGGAGGATCAACCTTTTATACTGGTTTAGCGGGTTTTCTTACAATTCTTCCAAGGTGCGTTCAATTTTTTTCTGGACCATTAATCGACCGAATTCCAATTCGATCTCTTTTACTGTACTCGCAAATCTTTCAGGGCATATTACTATTAATCATTCCTACCGCTCATTACTTCAACTTCTTAAGTATTACACTAGTTCTTATTATCACCCCATTAGTTACAACCTTAAATATGTTCGTATACCCAGCTCAAATGGCCTCATTACCAAAGTTCGTAAAAGAAAAAGACTTAACAAAAGCAAATTCCTATTTTACCTTAGCCTATCAAGGGATTGAAATTGGTTGTAATGCGGTTGCAGGTATTTTAATCGTTATGATTGGAGCTATTTCTATTTATCTATTGGATTCCGTTTTGTTTATGGTAGGTGCAATCTTGTTTTCATTTCTTAGAATCTCTAAGGATATGACAGAGAATCATGAGAAGAGGGGACGAGTCTCTATTTTTGCATCATTAAAAATTTACAAAGATGATTTAAAAATAGGAATCGATATTTTACTTAGTAAACCCTTGTTGCGCATTCTAATAGGCGTAATCGCAATCAACTTAGTTGGAGGAGCGACCTTTGTTGTATTACCTGAATTTAGTGAACATAGCGGAGGACCTGAAATCTATGGCCTATTGCTAATGGCTCAAGCAGCTGGAAGTTTATCCGGTGCATTATTAGCGCCTTATTTGAAAGTTGAAAGATTTGGATTGGGAAAAGTTTATTCCCTTGCTTTTTTGATAAGTGGCTTCATGTGGGCACTTTCGGTTTTTAGTCCGTGGACGTGGTTGATGATTGTGATCTATGGAATTGCATGGTTACCTGGTGGTGTTACAAACATTTTAATTAATACATGTTTGCAAAAGGGGGTTCCTAAGCATTTATTGGGGAGAGTTTTCTCAGCATCGTATAGTTTAAGTGGTATTGCAATGCCGCTAGGATCGTTATTAGGCGGTTACTTGGGTGTGATGTTTGGAAGTATATTTGTTATATTTTGTAGTGGTCTCGTTATATTTTTGGTGGGTATTTTTTGGATGGTGGATAAGACAACTCGAAGCTTACCTAAAACAGAGAATATTAATGAAAGTACATTCATACAGGTTCATGTAAGTTGATTATCTAAATTTCTTATGAAGGTCGGCAGAAATGGGACACTGGTTTTACAACAGAGAGTATCAACAAGTCGTTTTTAATGAATTTGGAAAGCGGTTTTTGTTAGTTAATCATGAGAGAATAATGGGTTGAGAGTATTTATTAGCATGATGCGTTTAACCGTCTGGTGGAAAAGGAAGCTGAGGATTTCTTAGAACAGTATTTGAGTATGTAGAGTGAAATAGGTTAAAAATATATAATTTAGAGAGCTTGGGCCAACATAAATGTGGCTAAGCTCTTTAATTTTTATAGTTAATATTTTTTCTTCGAAGCGAATAGATCCTGAAATATTTCGAATATAGCGGTGTTTTCTATGGAAGAGATTTTCGTAGATCTTAGACAAAACAATTTAACAATAGTGGTAAATCAACTTAAAAGGGCTAATAAGCCATTATGTAAGTTAAATAAGGTAATAAACATATTAATAATAAAAAAAGGGTTCCTCCATTATTTATAGAATAACTTTTGATAAACATGATTTTAGTCTGATTGACATTTTTTGGATTATGTGGTTTGGAGGGGACCAAATGATAAAAAAAATTATCTTCTTGTTGCGACTTTACTTTGGAACACTAAAATGGACGCTGTTTATCTGTTTTATAATAATGTCTGTTATACCTGCAACGATAACAGCTTATTTACTATACGGACGTTCCTATGAAGCGATAGAGGCAAAAATAGGAGTGTATTCTCACCAAATAATGGTTCAGTCAGCTGGAAGATTAGACGGACTCCTTACAGGAATTGAGGACATAGCTTTACAAATTATTTCCTCCAATGAAATTCAAGCATTACTAGATGAGGTCAATAATAGTAACAATTCTCCCAGACCAGAAGCAAAAGAAAAAATAAAAAAGAGAACCAAATAATGAGTTCAAAAAGAGAAATTGTAGGGGCTCAAATACTAATGAATAATCGGGATTTAGCCATAACCTCGGGGGAATCTATTGTTATGGGGGATTACAAAAAATCAAATGAATATATCAAAGCTATTGGTAGACCCGGGACCGTTTACTGGAGTGGAACAATTGAAAACAATAGTCCTTCTATGTTATATCAACATATTACACCGCTTTCACGAATGATGTATGACGACAAAACAGGAGACATAATGGGAACGTTGGTACTAGCGTTAAAGGAATTTGCACTTGCTGATACATATTCATATATTGATCTTGGTCCTAGTGGTTTCGTATTTATCATGGACCGTAAAGGTGAAGTTGTTTCACACCTTAATAAAAACTTACTTAGTACAAAAGCCGACTATCCCTTCGTAGAAAGCATTATCAATGCATCTGAAAGTGATAATCGAACATTCCCTACATACATAGATAATGAAAAATACCTTATCTCTTATTCTAAATCTGAGGTGACGGGATGGTATGTTGTAAGTGCAATCCCTTACTCATATTTAATGGAAGATATCTTAAAGGTAAAAACATATTCGGTTCAATTAGCCATTTTATTATTTGTATTATCCCTGATAGTTTCTCTCTTAATCTCAACAGGTATATCAAAACCCATACAAAAATTAGTCACTGCAATGAAACAAGTTGAACAAGGAAATTTTAATGTAAGTGTGAAAAACTTGAATAGTAGTAATGAAATTAATCATCTTGGAAAAACTTTTAATCAAATGATACGTTATATTAATGATTTAATTGACCAAGTATACGAAGCAGAAATTTTACAAAAGGAAGCTGAGATAAAAGCATTACAATCCCAAATTAATCCGCACTTTTTATATAATACGTTATCAACAATAGATAGCATTGCAACAGTCAAACAAGAAAAAGAGATAAGTGAAATCAGCCAAATGTTAGCAGATATTTTTCGTTATAGTACAAATGGAAATGATTTTGCAACGCTTGAAGAAGAGCTTTTACAAATTGAACGTTACTTAAATATTCAAAAATTCCGGTATGGCCAAAAATTAAACTGGAGAATTATTGTTGATCCGACAATTAAGTCTTCAATGATCGTTAAATTGTTACTTCAACCAATTGTTGAAAACGCAGTAATTCACGGAATAAGGAAATCAGGGATGATCACAATTAGTGCCTATCCGCAGGCTGCAAATCTATCAATAGTAATTGAGGATAATGGCATAGGCATGGATGATTTAAAATTAGAACAACTTATATCTCATTTAAATAGTGAATATGAAACTAGGAATAAAGTTAAGGGAGGTGACCATATAGGTCTTGTGAATGTAAACAATCGAATAAAAAGTCATTTTGGAAACTCTTTTGGGCTAAAAATAATTAGTGCAAAAGAAATTGGCACAAAGGTAAATATTACACTTCCAGTTTTAGAAAAAAATGATCATGTTCAATAGATTATTAAAGGTGGGGGAACAATGAATAACGAATTAAAAGTGTTAATTGTCGATGATGAGGTGTATATCCGAAATGGTTTGAAGATGAAAGTCGATTGGGAAAGCTTAGGAATGAAGATTATAGGAGAAGCATCTGATGGTACTGAAGCATTATTTCATATTGAGAATGAGAGTGTTGATATTGTTATTACGGATATAAATATGCCCATTATGGATGGGCTAGAACTAATTCAAAAAACAAAGGAAATAAATGATGGAATAATATTTATTATTATCAGTGGTTATAGTGAATTTGAGTATGCTCGAACAGCAATGAAACTGGGAATAACTGACTATTTGTTAAAGCCTATTAAACAGGCAGAAATTCAAGCATCATTATTAAGTATTAAGGAAAGAATATTATTGACGATAAATGAAGGTAATTTATATATTCAAAATGGTAAAAAGCATAGAGAAGAAGTGCTAGTTCGTTTATTATCCGATCAGAATAAGGGTGCAACAATAAATGAAGCTATGGAAAATTTAGATTTGAAAATTAACTCAGAAAATATCATTCTTGGATTAATAAAAATTGAGTTGTACAAATCTTTCAAACAGACAAATCCAACAAGATCCCAATTTGAAGATATCGAGATTTTGTTCCAAAACCATCTATTTCAGGAGCACAGTGGTGAAATAATAAAATGTGTTTGGCCGGAACATGAATTTATTTTACTTATTGATTCCTCAAAACACAAAATTAAAGATGAGCTATTGAAAAATTTAACCGATGCTTTAATAACGTTAGAAAATAAGCTTGGTATTTCTGCAACAATAGGATTGAGTAGCGGCGGTACATCTAATTCAAATTTCATTTCTCTTTATCAGGAATCGTTATTTTCACTTAAAGAAAGGATTCTTCGTGGAACTGGGAAGGTAATTAATAACGTTCAGTTTCCAGATCAATTAGAAAAACTAGACTTTACTGCAGAAAAAAAACGGTTAATTCATTTAATGGAAGAACGAAAATGGGATTATATCAAAGAAAATATATATGCTAGCTTTAATCAATTAATTTCAAAAGGTTCCCCAGTAACTCACAATCATTTATATGAGTTATTTATTGAATTATATTTTACAATCAAAAATTTTGCTTCTGGAAAAATAGGTACAACAAATCAAAATCACTCTCAATATAGTTCAGGTGAAAATATTGTTAATATTGCTAGTGGCTTTACATCCATTCAGCAAATGATTGATTGGCTTTATACCTATATTGAAACAGAATGTAAGCAAATTGAGGATAAATATGATGCTTCAGGAAAAGAAATTGTTAAATGGGTTCAGAATTACATAAATACATTTTATAGTTCAGAGATTACACTTGCAAAGGTATCAGAAAAATATCATATTAACCCCATTTATTTTAGTCGAATCTTTAAAGCGCATGTAGGTATAAGTTTTAATAGTTATCTTACGAAAATTCGAATGGAAGAAGCTAAAAATCTAATGGATACTACGTCATTATTAGTTCAAGATATTTCAGAAGTTGTTGGATATGATGATCCTAAGTACTTTAGTAAGGTTTTTAAGAAATACTACGGGAAAAGTCCTAGTTTATATATTGAAACAAAGGAAAAGTTTGGAAAAAATAGTCTGAATAGTTAAAAAAGGTATAATTTTTGCACTATCGTAGTTGATTATGTATGTCTGCTTTAATAAATACCCATGTTATCTTTATTTATACACCCATACCAAACATGGTTGAGTGATTTATAAAGGGGAGGGAAATAAATGAAAAAAAGGGGTTCAAAGTTGTTAGTTTTGCTATTCTCTTTGGTACTGTTTTTGGCTGCTTGTTCTAGTGATACAAGTGCACCTTCAAGTAACGAACCAAATACTTCCAAAGATAATGGACAAAAAAATAATGCCACTGAAGAATTTAAACCAATCGTTGTAGGAATGAGTAACGGCTATATAGGAAATGGCTGGAGAACTCAGATGACAGAGGCAATTGAAGAATTAGCAGATGAGTACAAGAAACAAGGATTAATCGAAAAGATAATTGTCCAACACGCCGGATTGGATGTCAATAATCAAATTTCACAAATTCGAAATATGATTAATGCTGGGGTGGATTTACTTCTTATTGATCCTAACTCGGAAAGCGCTCTCAATCAAGTGATAGCCGAGGCACATAATAAGGGAATAACAGTCATTGCTTTTGACCAACCAGTTACAAGTGAACATGCGATAAATGTTGTAATTGACCAGCAAGAATTTGGACGAAATCTTGCTGAATGGCTCACTAAGGAACTAAATGGTGAAGGGGATATTGTGTTAGTATCGGGTCTTGCAGGTGCTTCAGCCAACGAAAATAGATTAATAGGGATGAGGGAGGTTTTAGAAAAAAATCCTGGTATTAAAGTTTTGACAGAAGTAAATGGTAACTGGGATCAAGCGAATGCACAACAAGTTACTTCAAATTTAATTGCCTCCTACCCGAATATTGATGGAGTACTTACACAAGATGGGATGGCACTTGGTGTAATCAATGCATTTGAATCTGCAAACAAGGAATTACCTGTAATTACTGGAGAAAACTTGGTGGGATTTTTGAAAAAATGGAAAGAACTTAATGACGAATCCGGGTTTTCAACCTATGGTCAAAACAACCCTCCTGGAATTGGTGCAACTGCACTTGGAATTGGAGTTAGATTGCTCCAAGGTAAAGAATTTAAGGAGGCATTACAAAACAACACATATTATTATCCAATTAGTACACATATAACGAATGATAATTTAGAAGAAGAATTTGAAAAAGTTAAGGATCGACCGGATACGTATACACTCGATGAATACTTGTCAGAAGATGAGTTAGATGCTTTGTTTAAGTAAATAATATCATAATTTAGAAAGGGAAATACATTTGATGTATCTCCCTTTCTTATTAAGGGAGTTGTGTGTATGAATTTACTAGAAGTGAAATCTTTAAGAAAAAAATATGGAAGTATCACAGCTTTGCGTGACGGAAATATGATTTGTAATGAAGGCTCTGTTTGTGGATTACTAGGAGCGAATGGTTCAGGAAAGTCTACTTTTTCTAAGATAATATCGGGTGTAGTAAAACCTTCCGGAGGTGAGATTTTTTTTAATGGTGAACCACTGCGTATCTCATCACCAGAAGAAGCGATGAAAAAAGGAATTGTCATGGTACATCAGCATTTAAGCTTAATCCCTGAACTAACAATATGGGAAAATATGACCTTTGGGGCAGAACCTGTTAGTCATAAGGGCTTTTTAAAAGAGAATGAATCGAAACAAATTGCAAAAAAATATATAGCTATGTTTACACCCAATCTATCAATACACACTAAAGTGAAAGATTTATCGTTAGCTCAAAAACAATTTGTCGAAATTGCAAAGGCGATCTCTAAAAAACCAAAACTGCTAATCTTAGATGAACCTACTGCTCCACTTGAACAATCGGAAGTGGCAAAATTATTTTCTGTGATTAATGGATTAAAGAGACAAAATACTTCAATTATATTTATCT
>NZ_JBALOX010000242.1:0-558 GCF_036965165.1 Bacillus sp. JJ1521
CCCCTAAGGTTGGTGCATATGTTCCTGCTTGTGAGAAGATGGCAGCGCCTGATAAATGACGTTCTTCCATTGCTTCAATTTCCTCAGACATTACATCACGGATAAATTCAGCACTTTGGCCATCAACTGCCATACTTAATCCGTTTTTTAAAAATGGGTCTTCGACTTCGGCGACTTTTACCTCAAGTGCTAATAGTCCTTCCTTACGGGCAATGGTCGCCCAATTTGAGAACATGGGAATTAGATCTTCAACATTTAACATTTTTTTCTCCTTAAAAAGGACGCCAAATAACTGTGGTATCCTTTTTAATTGGCTGGTTGGAAACGCGATTGTTACGGCGGCAATAGTTCCTAAAATAATGATTAAAAAGGCAGCGGGATTAAGCAGTGCAGAAAACGAAACCCCTTTTAAAACCATACCTACAAAGATGGCTATAAAACCAAGTATTACACCTATTAATGACGATTTATCCAATTTGTATCACCTAATCTTTCATCCGATGTTGTAGACAGTGTGTTTCTTCAATAAAGTGTGTTTACGACGCAAAAATTTGGTTG
>NZ_JBALOX010000242.1:627-5586 GCF_036965165.1 Bacillus sp. JJ1521
GACGCAAAAATTTGGTTCTAGACGCATATCCGTAAAAAATGACGCAAATATTTGGTTCTAGACGCATATCCGTAGAAATGCGACGCAAAAGTTTGAACGAAGACGCAAATCTGTGAAGTATATATGGAATCTAAAATTCTACTATTCTTTATATCGACAATCAATGTAAAAATTTTAGCGAAATGTATCAATTTCTCCCGAAGAATTCGAGGTGGCAAAATTATGTAGGTGTGGTTTACAATGTAAGAGTATACATATTGAAATCTTTTATTGAAAAGGGGAGCCTTCTATGAATTTTAACGATTTTAAGTATGTCCGTCCAATCATGGACGAAGTAGAGCAAACATTTAATGTTGCGCTAGAAAAATTTAAAAATGCAGCTACACCTTCCGAACAGGATGAAGCAATGAATGAAATCATTGCGATCCAACGAACGGTTGATACAGCTTTTAACATTTGCTATATCAGACATACAGTTGATACGAATGATGAATATTACAAAGAAGAACAAGATTATCTTGATGAAATTCAACCATTGGTACAAGGTTTAACAACTAAATACTATGATGCACTTGTAAATTCAAAATTCCGCGCTGATTTAGAAAATGAATGGGGCAGACAGCTCTTTGATTTTGCGGAAACACAGCTAAAAACCTTCTCATCAGAGGTAGTTGAGGATCTTCAATTAGAAAACAAGCTTTCATCTGAATATACGAAACTTGTGGCCTCAGCAAAAATTATGTTCGAAGGAGAGGAACGTACTTTAGCGCAACTGCAACCTTTTACTGAATCAACAGACCGCGGTATGCGTAAAAACGCGAATGAAGTCCGATTTGCATTTTTCAAGGAGCATCAAGAAAAATTTGACCAGATTTATGACCAGCTTGTTAAGGTTCGGACTCGAATTGCACATAAGCTAGGGTTTAAAAACTTCGTTGAGCTTGCTTATGTAAGATTATCAAGAACAGATTACAACGCAGAAATGGTGGCAAACTTCAGAAAGCAAGTGAAGGACCATATCGTACCATTAGCAGTGAAGCTTCGTGAACGCCAAGCAGAACGTATTGGCCTAGATAGCTTAAAATACTATGATGAATCATTTAGTTTTAAGTCTGGTAATGCCGTACCAAAGGGAGACCCAGAGTGGATTATTGAAAATGGTAAGAAAATGTATGAAGAACTATCTGAAGAAACAAAAGAATTCTTCAATTATATGATTGACACGAATTTAATGGACCTTGTTGCAAAAAAAGGGAAGGCTGGGGGAGGCTACTGTACATACATTAGCGATTACCAAGCACCATTTATTTTCTCAAACTTTAACGGAACTTCAGGGGATATCGATGTGTTAACACATGAGGCGGGGCACGCTTTCCAAGTCTATTCAAGCAGACATTACGAGCTTCCCGAATACAATTGGCCAACCTACGAAGCGGCAGAAATCCATTCCATGAGTATGGAATTTTTCACATGGCCTTGGATGGAATTATTCTTTAAAGAGGATACTGATAAATATAAGTTTTCCCATTTAAGTGAGGCATTATTATTCTTACCATACGGTGTTGCAGTGGATGAATTCCAACACTTTGTATATGAAAATCCGGACGTAACACCTGCTGAACGCAACAAAGCGTGGAGAGAAATCGAGAATAAATACATGCCACTTCGTGATTATGATGGCAACGAGTATTTAGAAGAGGGCGGCTTCTGGCAGCGTCAAAGTCATATTTACACAACTGCATTCTACTATATTGACTATACATTGGCACAAATTTGTGCGTTCCAATTCTGGAAAAAATCAAGAGAAAACCATGATGAAGCTTGGGCAGATTATATACACCTTTGCAAACAAGGTGGAAGCAAGCCTTTCACTGGGCTAGTGAAGGAAGCAAATCTACTCTCTCCATTCGAAGAAGGAGCAGTACAATCTGTCGTTGGTGAAATTGAAGCATGGCTAAATAGCATTGACGATAAGCAACTATAAAAAAACAAAGGACTGTGGGTGTTTCCACAGTCCTTTTGTGCAAATTTTGCGAATAAAGTCTAGGTTATGCAAAAATATTTTATAAAGGATATAATAAAAACATCAAACTAATATTGAGGGTGTTTTCATGATTCATTTAAAAACAAAACGAGAAATTGAATTAATGCGCGAAGCGGGACAGATTTTGGCAGCCTGCCATAAGGAAATTCGCAAATTGATTCAACCTGGAATAACTAGTATGGAGATTGACAGCTTTGCTGAGGATTTTATCAAAAAGAATGGTGCTACGCCTGAACAAAAAGGCTATAAGGGCTATAAATATGCAACATGTGCATCAATTAACGATGAAATTTGTCACGGCTTCCCAAGGAAGACTCCATTAAAAAATGGGGATATCGTGACAGTCGATATGGTCGTAAACCTTGGTGGCGCACTTGCGGACTCTGCATGGTCATATGGTGTCGGTGAAGTTTCTCCAAAAGCTGCAAAGCTTCTTGAAGTTACAAAAACAGCGATGTATAAGGGAATTGAGCAAGCTGTAATCGGAAACCGACTTGGAGACATTGGTCATGCGATCCAATCCTATACAGAAGGTGAAGGATTCTCAGTTGTTCGTGATTTTATCGGACACGGAATTGGGCCAACGATGCATGAAGAACCACAGGTTTTACACTATGGACTACCTAACAAAGGCTTGCGTTTAAAAGAAGGAATGGTTTTCACAATTGAACCAATGGTGAATGTCGGTAAATGGCAGTCAAAGATGGACAAAAACGGCTGGACTGCACGTACAATTGATGGGAGCTTATCCGCACAGTATGAGCATACTCTTGCAATCACACAGGACGGACCACTCATTTTAACAGATCAAGATGCATAAAAATAAAAAGTGTCACATCTATTGTGGCACTTTTTTGGCTAAAGAAATGTTTCAATTAATTTTGGGATAACTGAGTCCGCAACCCAATGAAAATAAAGCGGAAATAGAACGACAAGCAAGTTTCCGTATAAACAGTATCTGCAATAAAACCTCTTCGTTGTGCCTGGCTCCTCGGCAATTGACGCAAAAACAGCCCCCACTAAACTTGTAAATATGAAAAAGCCATATCCAAATAAAGAGTCAAACCTCAGATTAAACAAAATAAACCCTAATGACGAACCGTTAAATAACAATAAGAAAAAGGACATCACTAAGAAAATTCTTGGAATCAAGGACATGTTTTCCACCTCATTAATGTATATGAAATGGAAGCATTGTAGATGACAGGACTTCCAAAAATTACTTGTAGGTAAACTGAAAATATGATTAAATTAATCAACTAAATTACTTTTTAGAAGGAAGGGTTAAACACATGATTGCAATAAAACGCTTGTCTGAATCTACGCTTGAGGATGCTGTGGTTGCTTGGAACAAAGGGTTCGAGGGATATTATTTTGATATGACAACCACGATTGATCATTTTACAAGGAGACTGATTTTGGAAGGGCTTTCTCCAACACTCTCGGTTATTGCCTATGATGGGGATCGGCCAGTAGGACTGATTTTAAATGGGATTCGCCTTATTAACGGGAAGAAGGTTTCTTGGAATGGAGGTACAGGAGTTGACCCTGAGTATCGTAGGAAGGGTGTAGGCAAGAAACTAATTGAAGCTGTTCTAGCAATCTATGAAGATGAAGGTGTAGAAATCGCAACGCTTGAAGCTGTTAAAGAAAATGTGAAGGCAATTTCCTTATATGAGAAGGTCGGTTATCAAATTATAGATGAATTAGTTCATTTACAGCATCCGGATGAATTATCGAAGGATGCATTTTTATCTGAAAACAAACAGTTTACCTTTATCAAAGGCATTCCGATTGATGCATCACAGGTTCCATTTTACAAAGCAATGGTTTCGTGGCAAACGCAATGGAATAATGCCCGAGATGGCGAATCAATTCTTGCCTTGGATGAGGATAAAGCTATTGCTGGATATGCAATTTATAAAAGGCTATTTAATGAAGAGGGGAAGCTTCAATCTATTATTCTACTGCAATGTGAGGCTGAACCTTCGCACGATAGGAAACAAGACATTGTAAACGGCCTTTTAAGTATGGTATATCGACCAATGGCATTGAATGTGGGCAGAACAGCGGCCAATATTTCAGTGTCGAATAAAATATTGCGGAATTTATTAGAAAAAGAAGGATTTAAAGTAAAAGCAGAGCAAGTCTTTATGGTAAAATGAATTATTAGAATATTTCATCTAATCGTGGTACCAAACCAAGTGTTAACTTTATTTAATTGGGCTCAAATCCCGATTAAATAAAGTTAAAGCCTACGTCGGATGCCACGATTTTTCAAAGGAAGTTTTTCGAGCAGTAAGATCGAAGACTAAAAACGCCACATCCTGTGGCAACATCTTCATGACCCACTTCATGTGGGCCAAAAAATCGGGCGCAAATACGCCAAGTCGTATTTGATTGGAGGGAGGGTAATGAAAAAAGTCATTTTACGTGATGTCACGATGGAAAATTTACTTGATGTCATTTGTTTGAAATCTGAGGATAAAGAGTTTACTTTATTCGAAAAATGGGTTGCTTCGAATGTTTTTTCCCTTGCACATGCAAAGGTCCAACCAGATTGGGTTACGAAGGCAATTTATGATGGAATTCAGTTAATCGGATTTACCATGTTTGGTCTTGAAAATGAACGCGATCGCTTTGAACTATGCAGGATCATGATTGATTATAAATATCAGGGTAAAGGTTATGGAACCGCTGCGACGAAGGAAATTATTTCAGAAATGATACGAACTTTGCCCTATTGTGATGAAATTTACTTATCGGTTATTCCGACTAACACAGCAGCGATTCATATCTATACGAAGGCCGGATTTATAAAAACAGGTGAAATCATCAAAGGATTTATCGATGAAGATGTCTATTGTTATAACTTTAAACAGCCTACCTCGGCTGATTAAAGTTAAAGCCTCCGG
>NZ_JBALOX010000242.1:5647-9961 GCF_036965165.1 Bacillus sp. JJ1521
CCACATCCTGTGGCAACGTCCTCATGACCCACTTCATGTGGGCCTAAAAATCGGGCGCATATACGCAAGGCGTATTTGATGTTTGAGTGATTTTTGCAATGGAAGGAGTTAATTAATGAAAGCGATACTTATTGGAATTGTCTCATCTCTTTTTTTTGCAGTAACGTTTATTTTAAATCGCTCAATGGAGCTTTCAGGTGGAAGCTGGCTTTGGAGTTCTTCATTGCGATATTTTTTTATGGTCCCATTTTTAATTGGGATTGTTCTCATAAGAGGGAATTTGAAGCCACTTCTTCAAGAACTAAAAAAGAATCCTGTAAAATGGATTCTTTGGAGTACAGTTGGATTTGGATTGTTTTATGCACCACTTACCTTTGCGGCTGCTTCAGGTCCAGGTTGGTTAGTTGCGGGAACATGGCAATTTGTCATTATAGCTGGTCTTCTTGTTGTTCCTTTTTTCTACAAAACAGTGGAGACGAAAAATGGAGTCCAAAAAATCCGTGAACAAATCCCGGTTAAAGGTCTTATATTTTCCAGTTTTATTTTTATTGGGATTGTCTTAATTCAGATTCAGGAAGCAGTTGGAGGCATTGGAGTCAAGATGCTTCTTGTCGGAATTCTTCCTGTAGTAGTGGCTGCTTTTGCGTATCCACTAGGTAATCGAAAAATGATGGAGCATTGTAATAATGATTTTGATACCTTTCAACGTGTACTTGGAATGACACTGGCATCGATCCCGTTTTGGCTTGTCATAGCTGGTTTCGCTACTGCGACAGCAGGGATGCCTAGTAAAGATCAAGTGTTCCAATCCTTTATCGTTGGGATTTCCTCTGGGATTATTGCAACCGTGCTATTCTTTTTTGCGACTGAGCTTGTAAAGCATGATCAAAGTAAACTGGCTGCGGTGGAGGCGACTCAAGCAACGGAAATTATATTTGTAATATTTGGTGAGGTTATTTTATTAAGTGCACCACTACCGACTATGTATTCGTTCATAGGGCTTTTGATAATTACTGGAGGAATGGTGCTGCATAGCCTATTCTCGAATCGGAAAATACCGGTAAAAGTGAATGAATTAGAGACAAAATCGATATAAAAAATGCAGAGCTTAAACTGGCTCTGCATTTTTATGGAGAATTATTTTACGACAATCTTCTTATCTTCGACTGTTACGTTCAAGCTTGTTTGTTCATCATGATCTAAAAGAACATCAGTGATTTGGTCTTCAAGTTGTTCTTGGATAACTCGACGTAATGGACGCGCACCAAAGGCAGGGTGGTAACCAAGCTCAGCCAATTTTTGTTTCGCTTCGTCGTCAACTTCGATGGTTATGTCTTGTTCTTGAAGTGTTTTTTCAAGATCATGTAACATTAGGTCGACAATTTGTAGTAAGTGTTCCTTTTCAAGTTGTTTGAATTCGATGATCGCATCAAATCTGTTCAAGAATTCTGGTTTGAAGAAAGAACCTAGTGAGTCAAGGATAGAAGTTTCCTTGTAAACATCTGTTTCGTCTTTTTCAAAACCAACTGTAATTTTCTTAGGACCTCCACTTCCAGCGTTACTTGTCATAATAATCACTGTATCTTTGAAGCTTACTGTACGTCCTTGGCTATCGGTTAGACGACCATCCTCTAAAATTTGCAGGAACATATGCTGAACATCAGGATGTGCCTTTTCAATTTCGTCTAAAAGGATGATGCTATAAGGGTTGCGACGGACTTTTTCAGTGAGCTGACCTGCTTCCTCATGGCCTACATATCCAGGAGGAGAACCGATGATTTTAGATACAGAGTGTTTTTCCATGTATTCACTCATGTCCAGTCTAATCATGGCATCCTTCGAACCGAATAATTCTTCTGCAAGTGTCTTCGTTAATTCTGTTTTACCGACACCAGTTGGCCCAACGAAAAGGAATGAACCAATTGGTCTATTTTTCGCTTTCAGACCAGCACGGCTACGACGAACAGCCTTCGCAACCTTCGAAACGGCTTCTTCTTGACCTATGACTTTTTTCGCAAGGTTTTCAGCAAGATGCTTCATTTTTTGTTGTTCATTTTCTTGTAGCTTACCAACAGGAATACCTGTTTTCTTTTCGATAATTTGTTGGATATTTGCAACATCAATCATATTTTCTTCTTTGTTTTCTGGAGTATTTAATTGTTTTTCAAGCAGAATTTCTTGATGTCTTAATTTTGCTGCCAATTCATAGTTTTCTTCGGCAGCAGCTTTTTCTTTTTCAGTTGCAATTTTAGTAAGCTCTTCCTCGATGTCCTTCGGATTTGTTCCGTTAGATGCTAAATTCATTTTAGAACCAGCCTCATCAAGCAAGTCAATTGCTTTATCTGGTAAGAAGCGGTCTTGAATATAACGATGTGATAAAGTTACACAAGCACGGATCGCTTCTTCTGTATATTTCACACCATGGAAATCTTCATATTTTCCTTTAATACCTTCAAGAATCTGAATCGCTTGGTCAACTGTTGGTTCATCCACAGTCACAGGTTGGAAACGACGTTCTAATGCAGCATCTTTTTCAATTTGTCGGTATTCTTTTAAGGTTGTTGCACCGACAAACTGAAGCTCTCCACGAGCAAGAGCTGGTTTTAAGATATTACCTGCATCCATTGAACCTTCTGCAGAACCTGCACCAACGATGAGGTGAATTTCATCAATAAATAAGATTACATTTTTACGTTTTTGAAGTTCAGCAATGAGTTGCTTCATTCTGTCTTCGAATTGACCACGAATACCAGTGTTCGCGACAAGTGATGCGATATCTAGTAGATAAACCTGTTTATTTGAAAGCTTATTTGGTGCTTTTCCTTCAGCAATTTGTAGAGCTAATCCTTCTGCAATGGAAGTTTTACCTACCCCCGGTTCCCCGATAAGAACAGGATTGTTTTTATTACGGCGGTTTAAAATTTCAATGACACGTTGGATTTCCTCATCACGACCAATTACTGGGTCAATAAGTCCAGCCTTCGCCATTTGGGTAAGGTTTCGACCGAAGTGATCGAGAAGACCACCGCCATTTCCACCGTGTTTCGGTTGTGTTTGTTGTTGATTGCTTCCCATTTGTTGACCAAAGGCATTGCCTTTAAATAGATCATCAAATGTGAAATTAGGGAAACCGTTCATTCCTGAAGGTATTTTCATGTTGTTCTTCTCCTTCACATAACACTCACTGCAAAGCTGAATTTGTCGCTGATTGTTATTAAATTGAACGTGTAACTGAATAGTAGCTTCATTTTTGTTACATGATTGACAAATCATAAACAACTACCTCCTTGATTTTGACTATCTTTGACCAATTGATTAATTAAAATAGGTCGATTGTGATGTTTGACCATCTTTGACCTTATGACTATATTATACTTTGACCATTTTTGACTTTCAAGTGAAAAGTCCTAGAAACTTTTTCCTCAGTTTACTAAATGAATAGCTCGTCTTAATTGTAGAACTTGTACATATACATCAAGTAACCAGACAAATAATGAGGTGGCATTTGTGCGAGGGAATTGGGGAGCAGCATTTCAAATCGGTGCTGTATATGTAGGAACAATCGTAGGAGCAGGCTTTGCAACAGGTCGGGAAATTGTTGAATTTTTTACTCAATACGGTGTGTACGGTTTGATTGGAATTGGAATAAGTGGATTCTTGTTTATATGGTTGGGGACTCGAATCATGATAATCGCAAATCGGATACAAGCTGATTCTTATAAGGAATTTAATGAATATTTATTTGGAAGAAAAATTGGGTTCCTTGTGAATGCCCTTATGCTTTTTGTGCTAATTGGGGTGACTTCTGTCATGCTTTCAGGGGCGGGGGCAATCTTTCACGAGCAATTGGGCTTGTCCTATCAATTTGGAATTCTTGTTACAGGTGCACTTTCCATTTTTGTATTAACATATGGGGTCAAAGGGTTATTTGGTGTGAACATGTTTGTTGTCCCGATTATGATTTTCTTCAGCGTTGTTTTAGCTGTAGAAGTTATTTTTACGGACGCAACAAGTCTAGTTAGTTGGCCAGAACTAAAGTCAGCAAGCTTTAAATGGATGATTTCACCATTTTTATATGCAGCATTTAACCTGATGATGGCTATGCCCGTTTTGGTTCCACTTGCTAAAGAAATGGATAATGAAAAAACATTAAGATGGGGCGGACTAATTGGCGGAGGCGCACTATGCCTTATTTTATTTACAAGTCATATTTCCTTGTCGGCACTACCGAATGTTGAAAACTTTGAAATCCCGATGGCTGAAGTGATGAAAAGCTTCATGGCTGCCTTCTATTGGTTGTATATCCTTGTGATT
>NZ_JBALOX010000243.1:0-7455 GCF_036965165.1 Bacillus sp. JJ1521
ATCTATGATTGTTTTTTTGTTTTCTTCAGATAATGAAACAGCTGGCATAATCGCGTGACTGTCACCTGAATGTACGCCTGCTTTTTCAATATGTTCAACAATTGTAGGAATGAGGATCTCATTCCCATCAGAAAGTAAGTCAACTTCAATTTCTAAACCAGGTACATATGCATCAATTAGGAGTGGAAATGAATCATTTGAGATTTCTTTTACATAGGATATGAGCGCTCCTTCATTATTGATGACAACCATCCCTTTCCCACCAATTACATAGGAAGGACGGATTAACACTGGATAGCCGATTTCAGATGCCTTTACCACTAATTCTTGCGTGTTATCAGCAATCTCACCTGGAATATGTGGGATATTCGCCTTTTCCAACAGCTTATAAAAACGATCCCGATCTTCAAGCTGGTCAATAACGTCGTGGGAAATTCCCACAATTGATACACCGGCAGCCTCTAACCCTTGAGCAAGATTGATAGCTGTCTGACCACCAAATTGCACGATCACCTGATCTACTTTTTCAGCTTCGATTACATTTAACACATGTTCAAATGTTAATGGCTCGAAAAACAATTTATCCGCAATTTCATAATCAGTACTTACTGTTTCTGGATTATTATTCAGTAAAAGCGTCTCATAGCCTTCCTCTTGTAATGCGAAAATTCCATGAACCGAGCTGTAATCAAATTCAATTCCTTGACCGATTCGAATGGGTCCAGAGCCTAGAATTAATACCTTTTGTTTCGTAGAACTTTGTGTTTCATTTTCACCAAAATAGCTTGAGTAATAATAGGAAGACTGGGATTCAAATGCACCAGCACATGTATCCACACTTTTATAACTAGGAATAATTCCAAGTTCTTTACGTATAGAACGAATTGTCTTTACTTCCTCACCAGTGAGAGTAGCGATATATTCGTCAGTAAACCCTTTTTCTTTTATTTCTTGCATGAATTCCTTTGAGAACTCATTGACTATGATTTGACTAATTTTACCCTCATATTCCACTAATGATTTGAAAATGTTCAAGAAGAATGAATCAATTTTTGAGAGAGCATGAATTTCTTCTACGGTCGTTCCTCTTCTAAACAGTTCAAGTACCGCAAAAAAGCGATTTTCACTTCCCTTTTCAACAAGTTGATAGAGCCCTTCAACTGAAAGACTTGCTAATTTAGGTAGACGCAAGCTTTCGTTTTCCCTCTCTAAGGAATGAACCGCCTTTTGGATGGCACCTTCAAGATTAACATCAAGCGACATGACCTCCCCGGTTGCTTTCATTTGAGTTCCTAATACATTTGGAACATCTGTGAATTTATCAAACGGGAAGCGCGGGAATTTTACAACCACATAATCTAATGCAGGTTCTGAGCTAGCAAATGTATTACCTGTGATGGGGTTGATTAATTCATCTAATGTATAGCCAACAGCCAGTCTAGCTGTAATTTTTGCGATAGGATAGCCGGTCGCTTTTGATGCAAGCGCTGAAGAACGACTAACTCGCGGGTTAACTTCAATTAGATAATAGTTTTTACTATAAGGATCCAATGCAAATTGAATATTACATCCACCTACAATACCTAATGCAGAAATAATTTTTGTTGATGAGGCTTGAAGCATTTTGTATTCATCATCTGTTAAGGTTTGCGATGGAGCGACCACGATTGAATCTCCTGTATGAATACCAACTGGATCGATGTTTTCCATATTACAAATCGTAATGCATGTACCTTTTTGGTCACGCATCACCTCATATTCGATTTCTTTATATCCCGCAATGCTTTTTTCAATCAAACATTGAGTAATTGGGCTTTCGGACAAGCCATTTTTTGTAAGATTAATCAATTGCTGCTGCTCATGCGCAATGCCTCCTCCTGTTCCCCCCAATGTATATGCTGGACGAATAATGACTGGAAATCCTATCCTCTGTACAAAAGCAATAGCTTCTTCAACTGTTGTAACAATTTCACTGTCAGGGACTGGTTCATTTAATTCATTCATTAAGCTTCGAAAAGCCTCTCGATCTTCTCCTTTTTTTATGGAGTCAATCGATGTCCCAAGAACTTTTACATTATATTTATCTAGAATTCCATGTTCACTTAGGCTAAAAGCTAAATTTAAGCCTGTTTGACCACCCAGGGTTGCAAGTAATCCATCTGGACGTTCTTTTACAATGATTTTCTCGATGCTTTCAACTGTAAGTGGCTCAAAATACACAACATCGGCATTGACTTCATCGGTCATGATGGTTGCTGGATTGTTATTCACTAATATGACTTTGTAGCCTTCTTCTCGCAATGCCCTACAGCCTTGTGTACCAGAATAATCAAATTCTGCAGCCTGCCCGATTACAATTGGACCTGAGCCGATTACTAATATAGATTGAATGGAATGATCTTTAGGCATAAACTTTTCTCTCCTAACCTTCTGTTTGTACAAAAATCTGTAGCATTTTCTGGTACAACCTAATTCAATACTCCCGCTAAAGCTGGTTGCTTACTAATGACTGCTTTTTCTGTCTTTTTGTCTCGTATTCTTTTTACAACTGCACGTGTATCCACATGTGAGAGCAATGGAATTTTCCACTTCTTTAAATACTGATTTAGTGAGTATTTGCCGTCATAGTGAGAATGTGAATCCTTCGTTTCATACAGGATAATCCCTGCAACCTGAGGCTTTGTATTAAACTCATGTTCATTGATTCCACAATTACCTATGAGGGGATATGTGAAAACAATGATTTGATCTTTATTGGAAGGATCGATTAGAACATCCTGATAACCAGTCATTCCTGTATAGAATACGATTTCTCCCTCAGCTGCCCGGCTTGAACTATTCTCGAAAATATTACCTTCAAAGCTTTCACCATTCTCTAAGTGTAAATATCCCTTCATGGTTTCACCCCGTATTTTTATTTGATTTGTCGTATTTTTATACAAAGATATTCAAAAAAAATGCATTGTATTACTTATAGTTAGAAAAGTTCCTACGCCTCAAAGAAAGGTTAAACGATATATTCAGCAACAAGGCTATCCTTTATCAGCTTAACTGCTTCATCGATTTCTTCGTAAGTTACAGTTAATGGTGGTAAGAGTCGAATAACATTAGGCCCAGCTTGAAGAACTAACAATCCATTTTCACGTAGTTTTGTAATGTTTTCTGCAACTTCAGCTTTGCAAGCAATTCCTAACATTAATCCACTTCCACGAACCTCTGTTACAAAATCTTGATCTGCTAGTGCATTTATAAGCTCTGCTTTTAAATAAGCACCTTTTTTCTCAACCTCTTCTAAAAACGTATCTTGAAAAATAATCGATATCGTTTCATTTGCTGCTGCTAACGAAATCGGGTTACCACCGAATGTAGATCCATGTGAGCCTGGTCCAAATGCTTCCTTCAGCTTTTCCTTTCCAAGCATCGCACCAACAGGAAGACCGCTTCCTAAAGCTTTCGCTAATGTAATAATATCTGGTGATAGATTGAAATGTTGATGAGCAAATGCTTTTCCTGTTCGCCCAATCCCTGTTTGAACTTCATCAATAATGAAAAGTGATTCATGCTTCTTACAAAGTTCTTCAATCTTTGTTAAGAACTTTTCTGTTCCAGGAACGACTCCACCTTCTCCTTGAACAACCTCAACCATCACTGCTGCGACCGAATCATCCATCGCTTCCTCTAACGCCTCACAATCATTGTAAGGAAGATATACAAATTCTTGAAGCAATGGCCCAAATCCCGAATGGATTTTGTCCTGACCCGTTGCAGCCATTGTCCCGAATGTTCTGCCATGGAAGGATTGGTGAAACGTAATAACCTTTGATTTTTGGGTATATTTTCGAGCAAGCTTTAATGCTGCTTCATTTGCCTCAGCGCCACTATTACAGAAGAAAACTGCATCTAGTTCAGAGTTCGCTACAAGCTTCTTGGCTACTTCTTGTTGGATATCAGATTTAAATAAATTCGAAACATGCCAATATTTTTTCAACTGATCTTCCACAGCATCGATTACAGCTGGGTGGCGATGTCCCAGATTACAAACTGCGATTCCAGTTACAAAATCTAAATATTTTTTTCCTTTATTGTCTACGACGATTGCACCTTCTGCTGATTCAATTGTCAAATCCCATCTCGAATAGGTTGGAAATAGTGCATCCATTAAACCACCTCTAGTTCTTTTATGATTTTTGTGCCTTTTAATGATCCGTCAACTGATAACAACGAGCTTTTTCCGTTGATAATTGTAATTTCGTTAAGTCCCCCATCATGCAGTGCTGAGAGAGCTGCTTTTACCTTTGGGATCATCCCTCCATAGATGGTCCCTTCCTCAATGAGTGTAAGAACAGAATCCGTGGAAAGTGCAGGTAAAATTTCACCATCTTTTTTAATTCCATCTACATCTGTAACGAATAATAAGTGCTCTGCCTTTAAGTGAATAGCAACACTTGCAGCTGCAGTATCTGCATTGATATTGTACTTTGTAAAATCCTCATCAATCCCAATCGGTGAGATAACTGGAACATAATTTTGGGATAAAAGAAAGTCTAAGAATGAAACATTGACGTGTTCAATCTCACCAACATAGCCTAATTCCTCAATGTTAACAGGCTTTGCTGTAATAAGTTTCGCATCGCATCCAGATAAGCCAACGGAAGGGATTCCAGCTTTCTCTAGTTCCATAACGACATTTTTATTAACCGTCCCGGATAATACCATTTCAACAACATTAAGGACTTCCTTTGTTGTCTTTCTCAGTCCATTTACAAATTCACTTTCAATCTTCAATGATGCGAGAGTTTGACCGATCTCAGGGCCACCCCCATGAACAACAACGACTCTATATCCGCTTTCTTTTAATTCTTTTATACTATTAAAAAAGGGGTCTGACAGCTCAGCAAGGATGCTGCCTCCACATTTTATAACAATTGTTTGCATGTCAAGGTCACCTCACGTGCGATAGCTTGCATTGATTTTGACATAATCATAGGTTAAGTCACAGCCCCATGCCGTACCTGAGCCATTTCCAAGATGAAGGTCAACGTGAATGACAATGTCTGTTCCTTCTAAATAGTCTTTTGCAAGATCTTCTGAAAAAGCTACAGGTTGGCTTCCTTTTAGCATTTGAATGGAGCCAATTGAGATATCTACAATATCAGGGTTCACTGTAGCAGTGCTATGACCAATCGCCCCAATAATTCTTCCCCAGTTTGCATCTGCTCCATAGATTGCTGTTTTAACAAGGTTTGAGCCTACAATTTTTTTCGCAATAATGCGGGCATCCACATCAGAGATAGCACCTGTTACATTGACCTCTACTAGTTTTGTCGCGCCTTCTCCATCCTTTGCAATTTGCTTTGCAAGATCTTCGAAAGTAGATTGAAGAGCTGATACAAATGACCCCCATTCAGGGTGCTCTGGTGAAAGCTGATTATTTTCCGCCAAGCCACTTGCCATTACTAATACCATATCATTTGTTGAGGTTTCGCCATCTACCGTGATTTGGTTAAATGTCACATCGGTCACGGCTTTCATTGCCGCTTGAAGGGACTTTGAATCAATATTTGCATCGGTTGTTACGAAACCAAGCATTGTCGCCATGTTTGGATGTATCATCCCCGAGCCCTTCGCTGCTCCACCTATTGAAATCGTTTTTCCATCAATTATTGTTTGATAACATGATTTTTTCATCACTAAGTCAGTCGTTAAGATTGCTGTTTGAAAGTCGTCTGCTGCTTCAGCTGTATTTGTTGGCTCAAGCTGTTTGATACCCGCTTTAATTTTATCCATCTGCAGAAGTTCACCGATTACACCCGTTGAAGCAACCGCTACTAGATGATCCTCGATTCCAAAATGAGCAGCTGATTTAGCTCTCATTTCGTATGCATCTAGTAAACCTTGTTCACCCGTACATGCATTCGCACAAGCGCTATTAATTACAACAGCTTGTAGTTTGTTTTGGACAGCTATGCTTTCTTTTGTAACCTTTAAAGGAGGAGCCTGAAAATGACTTTGCGTATATACGGCTGCACAATTCGCAGGTACATCACAAACAATTGCACCTAAATCCTTCATTGAATAACGTAATCCAGCATGAACACCTGCCGATTTAAATCCTTTAGGAGTTACAACAGACCCCTCTTCTACTTTTAAAACTTGAATTTCCTTTATATCTATCATGCAAAGTCACTCCTTCTCTATGGGTCGGCTGAAAATGACGCATCGAATTTCTGCGTTGGCTTGCTTCTCCGTTCCTCACGTATTAACTGCATACGCTCCGGTACTCAAAGCTGCGTCGCCTTGAAATTCTCGGTCCTTTTCACCCTCCTTTTTTTACCCTTATGGGAATAATGGAACGTAATGTAATCCTGTATTTTCTTCTAAACCAAACATGATGTTAGCGTTTTGGATTGCCTGGCCAGCAGCGCCTTTCACTAAGTTGTCGATAACTGAAACCACGGTTATCCGGTTTGTTCTTTCATCAAACGCAAGACCGATATCACAATAATTTGTGCCATAGACTTCTTTTGTGGAAGGGAAGGATCCCTTTTCTCTAATTCTCACAAATGGAGAATCCTGATAGCTTTCCTTATATAGAACATGAAGCTGATCCAATGAAAGTGAATCTACTACACTATTAATATACATCGTTGACATGATCCCTCTTGTCATCGGCACCAAATGTGTACTGAATGTCACATATGGAATGGAGGCATCCCAGCCTTGTATCACTTGTTCAATTTCTGGAATATGCTGATGCTGATTCACCTTATAGATTGAAAAATTGTCATTGCTTTCTGCAAAATGGGTTGTTCTTGATGGACTTTTCCCAGCACCAGAAATACCTGATTTTGCGTCTATTACAATTGATTTTTCATCAATTAGTTTATTTTTAATGATTGGTGCTAATCCTAGAACAGTTGCTGTTGGATAGCAGCCTGGATTCGAAATAAAACTACTATTCTGAATTTCTTCCTTATACCATTCCGGTAAACCATATGTAGCTTTGTTTAAGTCTTCCTGTAAAGCAGCTGGCTTTTTATACCACTTTTCATAAAAATCGGGATTTTTTAAGCGATAATCCCCTGAAAGATCAATAATCTTTACATTTTCTTTTAATAAATCAGGAACAATAGTCGTTGAAACCCCAGATGGTGTTGAAAGAAAAACAACGTCGGCTTCATTTGCAATCTTTGGAATATCGATTTCTTCTAATGAATGATTTATAAGATTTATAACATGGGGGTAGACTTCTGAAAGCCTCAACCCTGTCTGTGACGAAGTATGAATAGAATGCACATCTATTGCTGGGTGGTTTGCCAATAATCTCAATAATTCAATTCCGCCATAGCCAGTAACCCCGATAATTGCCGCTTTCAATATATCCACCTCACTGTTTTAATAAATGTAGAATAAGTTTCATTATAAATCTGTATAAAAATAAAATCAATTGTATTT
>NZ_JBALOX010000244.1:0-1589 GCF_036965165.1 Bacillus sp. JJ1521
ATTCAAATTAATTCACTTTAAGCGGGCTTTCTATGATAATATGTAGATAAATTCTATATGGAAAATTGTAGCGAGTGGGGTGGAAAAATGTTAATTAAACAATGTAGTGGATTTGAACTTGAAAAAACGTTAAAAAATACGTTTGAGGACTTTTTTAACCAATCTGAAGTAACATTTGTCGAGGATGGGGAGGAAAGGACATTACAAGTACTGTATTTACGTTATTTTGATGAACAATTTACATCATTTACTCCTTTTACCGAAGACCCGGTTTATAAAATTGATTCAAATGAGGTTTATTTTAAGGATCTAGTAGCTCTTATATGCTTGCTAAAGAATCCTGGGTATCGCAAGCGTAAACGAGTATACCTTAATGAACAAAAACAGTTTGAAGATCATATTAAAAATATTCAATTTGATAGACTAAAAGAAATTTTTACACACCTCCATCATAAGAATAGCTATGAAATAAAGTCAACATTAGAATTTATCAGTCAGCCATAAAAAGGAACCCCAATTGCTGAATTTTAAGCAAATGGGGTTCTCTTTAATCTTGAATACGTGGCTTTGTCGGATCACAATTTGGTTGGCTGACTTCTTTTGTCGATTCCGCTAGTTTGATTAAATAATAGCATTCTTCTCTTGCCATATGGTCAGCCATAAGTGGGGTTAGAACACCTAAAATCTCTTTATTTAATTCCATTTCCTCTAATTCTTCTAAGAAACCTTTGAAAATCTTCATTTCTAATTCAACATCACTGTTAAATCGCGATAGGGCAGGGAATTCATATTGACTCGTACGCAAGAAACCGACCATTTCAACAGCTTTTAAGTAAAAGTCTTCCCATTCCTTGACATATTTCTCGCTCTTTTGAAATAAATCTTTTTCAACACGGTCAAGATTTGATGCAATCCCACCCGCATGACCAGCTGCATCTAATAACCAAATGAGGTGATGGTGAAGCGCATGAGTTGTTGGTACACTTTTACCTTCTACTAAAAAGCTGGCCACTCGCAGCCATTCTTCTAATTCGTTAACCATATGATTGATAAAAGAAGGGCTAAGACTTATTTTTACCTTTCCAACCAATTGATTCTTGATAATATCTAATTTAAAAACGCGAAGCTGCTCCCCAGCATGTTTCCCTTCTTGGACAATATTGATAACTTGATTTGTTTGAAGAGGTTGTCTTGCAGTGTCTAATAAACGATCGAAAGTTGTGATAAATTGTTTTGTTTTTGCAATTCTTGCTGCTTCACTTGGTGCCAAGGAATCATGTAAGAAACGGCTATGGTCACCTAGAATCTGCATCCAAAACTGGGCTTCAAATAAAGCTTCTTCTTGAAAAGAACGATTCACTTCATCATACCTCCTAAACATGTATGCATTCTTAGACGAAAACGCAGATTAGGCATTCGTCATGATTTCTTTATGTATCTGTATGTAGATGGAGGGAAAGAGGTGAATCAAGATTAGCAATTTAACATTTCTAAAGTCACGAAAATAGATAAAACGCATACAATAATGACGATTAACTTTAATTCAGTCGGGTTCTAACCCCGACTGATAATAAGGAACTCAGACTAAG
>NZ_JBALOX010000244.1:1721-2245 GCF_036965165.1 Bacillus sp. JJ1521
GTCAAGGCGCATTTGATTCAAAGGGAGGATTACGATGGGCAGCCCTGAAAAGTATGTGGAAGATGTGAAAGAATGGTTTTTGGAGTTTAAAAAACAATTTGAAGGTGAACGGAATGAAGACCTTCAACTTAAGCTATTGAATTTTTCAAAATTCCTAGAATCCGGTGGAGAAAGGCAAACACCAACGAGTTTGCTTGAATTACAGGAGGAAGTGGAGAAACTCTATCATGTTGGATTAAGATTTTCGGAACAATCCGAGATTAATGAGGAATTTCTAGATGTAAGAAGAGTAGGGATTGGACAACATACATTGCCACCTCTTCCATATGCCTATGATGCGTTAGAACCATATATATCAAAAGAAATCATGATACTCCACCATGATAAGCACCATAAGAGCTATGTTGATGGATTAAATAAAGCAGAGAAAATGATGGAAAAGGCACGTGATACAGGTGATTATGAACTAATAAGGCATTGGGAAAGGGAAGCTGCTTTTAATGGTTCTGGTCATTACTTGCATA
>NZ_JBALOX010000245.1:0-4357 GCF_036965165.1 Bacillus sp. JJ1521
TAAAATTTTTTTTGGAGATACTCAAAATGAAAAAATCATTATTATTTGTAATTGACTCATTGGTCGGAGCTGGAGCGGAAAAAAGTTTAATTACGTTATTATCGTTATTGGATTATAAAAAGTACTCCGTAGATTTAATGTTGTTTGCACATGGGGAACTCCTACAAGAACTTGTTCCTAAAGAAGTAAATATTTTAAGTCCATTAAAGTATACAAATTTCTCGAAATTTAACCTAAAGAAAGCCTTTCTTTACTCTTTAAAAAGACATGATTATAAAATGCTTTGCTCACGATTAAAATATTCTGTAAATATTCGTCTAGGTAAGCACAGTAATGCTCAAAAAGCTAGATTATATTGGGAGAATGTATCAAGTGTAATTGAACAAAATCCAAAAGAATACGATGTTGCAATTAGTTACGCGCAAGGAGTCCCAACCTTTTATGTTGCAGATAAGGTAAAAGCAAAGAAGAAATTCGCTTGGGTAAATGTAACCTATAAATTAGATAGCAAGGATGCAAATTTTCAAAAAAAATATTACGATCAATACAATAAAATAATTGCTGTGTCAGAGTCTGCTAGAGATATTCTACTAGAAACTTTTCCCTACTATAATAATAAAATTGAAATAATCTATGATATTAATGATCCTAAATTTATTTTCAATATGGCAGATTTCGGTGAAGATTATACAGATGATTTTGATGGATTTAGGATACTTACAATCGGGAGATTAGCGCATCAAAAAGGCTATGATATTGCCTTAGAAGCATGTAAAAAGTTAAAGGAACGGGGAATTAAGTTTAAATGGTATGTGTTGGGTAAAGGTCCTCTTTTGGGAGAGATACAACATTTTATTAAAGAAAATGAGTTGTCTGATCATTTTGTTTTATTAGGTGTAACACCAAACCCATATCCATTTATTAAAAACTGTGATATATATGTCCAAACGTCAAGGTTTGAAGGATTCGGTCTTGCGATTGCCGAAGCTAGAATGCTTAATATTCCAGTAGTAACAACAAGGTTTGATGCAGTTTATAATCAAATGGTAGATGGGAAAAATGGGCTTGTTGTTGATATGAACGGTGATGCAATTTGTGATGCAATATTTAAATTGGTTAACGACAAGAAGTTAAGGGGAAAAATCGTTAGCTATTTGAAACAAGAAAAAAAGGGAAATCTTGAGGAGTTAGAAAAAATTTATGGATTAATTGGATGAAGTTCTGTTGAAAGAGAGTAAAGCTAATGAGAAAAAAAATAATATTTATGTTAATTAATATGAATATAGGTGGAACCGAGAAAGCCTTGCTCAATATGATTAATGAGATTCCAAAAGATAAATATGACATAACCATTTTTATGTTAGAGAAATATGGTGGGTTTTTAGAGTTTATTCCTTCTAATGTAAATGTTAAGTATTTTAACGGGTATCAAAGCATTAAGGATATTTTAAATAATCCACCACAATTAATGTCCTTACATTTAATAAAAAAAGGAAAGATAATTAAAGCGATAACAATTATGATATTACATGTAATTACAAAAATATTAAAAAACAGGAGTTTGTTCTTTCGATATACTTTAAATAATTATCCAGTACTTGAAGAGGAATATGACTACGCTTTGGCTTATGATGGTCCCATGGACTTCATAAGCTATTTTATTTTAAAGAAAATAAAGGCCAAAAAAAAATTCCAATGGATACATTTTGATGTTACAAAAATTGGATTTAACCCTCGGTTTGCTTCTAAGGTTTATAGCCAATACGATAAAGTTTTTGTGGTATCAAAAGAGGCTAGAACAAAGTTAATTGAATTAGTTCCAAACTTGCAAGCAAAAGTAGATACTTTCTTGAATGCTACTTCACCACAACTAATTATGAGCCAAGCAAAAGAAGGGTTGGGGTTTACTGATCAGTTTGATGGCTTAAGGATATTAACTGTCGGCAGATTGTCAACTGAAAAAGGGCAAGATATCGCAATTCAAGTGCTCGCGAGGCTGATAAAAAATGGTTATAAAGTACGATGGTATTGCGTGGGAGAAGGTAACGCAAGAGGAGAATATGAAAAGTTAATAAAGAAATTTAATTTAGGGGATACATTTATCTTATTAGGCTCAAATCCAAATCCTTATCCGTTTATGGATCAATGTGATATTTATGTACAGCCATCTAGACATGAAGGGTACTGCATAACATTAATGGAAGCCAGGTATTTAAATAAACCGATTATTACAACCTCATTTACCGGGGCTAAAGAGCAGATCAATCATGGAGAAAATGGCTTAATTGTTGGTAGTAATGAAGATGAAATCTATCATTCGTTAGTAGAATTAATAAATAACAACGAATTACGCAATAAATTATCAGAGAACTTAACTAAAGAAAAATTTGAAAGAAGACTCGAAACGGATAAAATTTTCGATTGTGTGGGCTAAATGCAAGGATATAGAACGTTTCCAAAGTGAAAGGTGGATCTATGTATTTATTATACGGTTGTTCTTTAATATTTCTATATTTATTAAGTAGACTTGTTGGAAAGAAAATAATGGTGGGTGTTTGGTCGATTTCAGTATTTAATTCTCATACTATGATCTTCCAACGTCTAAATGAGAAAGCAATAAAGAAACCTATTCTAAAGGCATCTGACGTAATAGATGTGCCCGCAGAATTTGTGGCTGACCCGTTTATTATTTCTTTTGACTCTAAATTATTTATGTTTTTTGAAATCCTTGATAAAACTTCAGGAAAAGGGATCATTGGCCTAGCCACAAGTAGAGATGGGGAGAATTGGAATTACGATAGGGCTGTTTTAAAGGAAAACTTTCATTTATCCTATCCATATGTATTTAAATATGATGACAATTTCTATATGATCCCTGAATCCAGTGAAGCAAACCAAGTACTGCTATACAAGGCAAAAAACTTCCCATATGAATGGGAAGTAGTAAATGGGCTAATTGGAGGTCAGTATGTTGATTCAAGCATTTTTCATTATAACGATAAATGGTGGTTGTTTGCAGGTAAGAGTGGAAAATTGCATTTATTTTACTCTGATAAACTCGAAGGAGATTGGAGTGAACATCCAAATAGCCCTTTGATATCTGATAATAAGAGTATTACTAGACCTGGTGGCAGGGTGATTGTAGATAAAGATACTATTTATAGATATACCCAAGATGGAAAACCTAGCTATGGAAGCGCAGTTCGAGTGTTTAAAATAACCCAATTGTCAGAAAGTGAATATGCAGAAGAAGAACTTAACTTAGTTTTAAGCGGAACTAAAAAGGAAAGAGATTGGAACAAAGATGGCATGCACACAATAGATCAATTAAAGATGGCTGACAATCAATGGTTAGTAGCTGTAGATGGACACATTTTACAAAATAGAAACTATATTTTATGGAAATTAGACAGGTTATTGGCGAAATATTTTTGGAGGTGAATAATAATTATAAAAATGGTTAAACGCTACATATCATCCTTTAAAAGAAAGTACTTTCAATGGAGGTATTGGGGTCATCAATATAGAAATATGGTCAAGCAAATAGATAACTATAATGATAATACGAACAAGGAGTCCATTCCGTATATTAATAAACCTGGAATAGCCTTCTCCTTCGATGATAGCTATCGGGTGCGAGATTGGTGTAAATACGGAAAAAACCTATTTGGTTATTATGATATTAAAGTCACATTTAATATTAACGGTGTTAACCCGATAGAGGGACAAAGGGTGCATACACAGCAGGAAATAGATAGTCTGTTAGAACTGCAATCAAATGGGCATGAAATTGCTCATCATAGTTTAAAACACAAGACGACTACTGACTATTCTGCTAAATATGGTTTTGACAAGTGGATAGAAGATGAAATTGAAACACTCTTTGATTGGATGGAAAAACAAACACATTCTAAAACAAAGGAAAAATTTAAAAAGCCAGTTTCTTTTGCCTTCCCACACTTTATTTACAATAACGAAGTAATAAGTAGGTTAGTTCCTAATTATTTCAAAGTTGCCAGAGGACATCTGTATAAAGATAATTTAACATCATTTAACTGTGTTGGATTTGTACCATCTATTTGTTNNAAAATAATGAAACTAACAAAGAGAACAGGCAAAAATTTGATATTAACATGCCATTCAATTTTACCTGAAGACATACAAGAAGATTACTTTGGAGAAGGAGAAATGGCGGCCAAATGGGGAGCATGGAGAGTATCTCCGAAGATTCTTAAAACGATAATTGATGAAGCAAGGAAAAATGATCTTGAATTTTACACGACATCAGAAATAGCCGGTATAGCAACTTTTATAGATCAAAATTTAGAAATGGCAGTTAGAGAACAAATATTAATAC
>NZ_JBALOX010000245.1:4431-4960 GCF_036965165.1 Bacillus sp. JJ1521
AAAAGTGGATAAAGATATCAGAATTGTACAAAATAAAAGAATTAGATTTAAGTAATAAAGGTATTTCAAACTTGGATGGATTAGAATATTTCTTAAATCTTGAGAGACTTAATCTCAGTAACAATAGTATTTCTGACTTTCGATTACTGATGAAGCTTCCTAAGCTTAAACAAGTAAATATTGAAGGGAATCCTCTAGAAGAAAGTGAGAAAACAAGAGGAAGTTCTACAATGGTAAATTTAAAAAATAGATGTCTAGTTTTAGGACTAAAAATAACTACATTCTTGGGGACTATTCATTTACTTGAGGTGTAAAATGGTAGGTGTGTAGAAGTTGAAGGACTCAATCAAAAAGCTATTAATGCTATTTAATAAAAAAGAAAAGAAACGATTATTAGTTTTGTTGTTAATGATGATTGCTGCAGCATTATTCGAAACATTAGGGATTGGGATGATTGTTCCGATTGTAGGTGTTTTAACAAATCCAGATATAATTCAAAATCAGCCAGTTTTATCTTATTTATATACCC
>NZ_JBALOX010000246.1:0-631 GCF_036965165.1 Bacillus sp. JJ1521
AAGACAGCTATTGTGACTTCGCCCATTTTTGTCGGCTCCATTGTAAACTTCACGCCGTTTTCCAATAATCGTTCGTACTCTTTACGAATATCTGCAAGGCCAAACATTGTTACTGGGATGCCTTCGGCAAACAGTTTCTTTGATACTCTTTAGCGGCTGGATGGTTATTAGGCTCGAGCAAAAGCTAGAGATAATCGGAAGAAGTAATATCAATGAATCACTTATTTGCTCCATCAGATAATCATAATTATTATTGCGGGCCGGTCTTTTTGTTGTTCATTTAATTTTGTGATTTTACAAAGTCAATAAATGCTTCGACTTTACTGTCCAAGAAATTAAGCGTTCCTTCGTCAACTAATTGGCCTGATTGTTCATCAAACTTCTGATGGGCAAAACCGATTAGTACTTCATTTCCGCCCGGAGGAAGGATTCTTGCTTGAATGCCAGGGGCATCCAGAATTTCACGCAAATGCATTTGGGCACGGACGGTTCCGAGCATTCCCATAGTCGCACCGAGAGCCATGACTGGTTTGCCAATGAAAACCTTATCCACCCTCGAAGCCCAGTCCAAGGCGTTTTTCAAAACACCAGGAATCGACCAGTTGTATTCCGGAGTAATAATGACAACTCC
>NZ_JBALOX010000246.1:636-5706 GCF_036965165.1 Bacillus sp. JJ1521
GGCGGATTGTTTTCTTCATCTTGATCAAAATGAGGCAAGGAACGGATGTCGGCAATTTCCAAGTTCATTTTTTCTTTGTATCTTTCCTGCATTGTTTTAGCCAGCTGCATGTTATAAGACTCTTTCCTTAGACTTCCTACGAGTACAACAATATTCATCCTTTATTTCCTCCTGATGTATTGGTAATAATTTTTGAAATTAAATTATGTAACACTTCGGATTGTTCATCCGTTATTCCATTCAATACGGTTTTATGGGTATCCCTAAGAATAGGGATACCCACACTTTCAAGGCGTTTGCCTTCTTCGGTTAAATGATTAAAGATTCAACGTCATTACGCATTCGTTATATGACTTCCCCATTCGCCCTTCGGTTGCAACCAGCTGACGCTTCTATCCACAATTAAATCGCCCAGTGTTCCTTCGTAATTCTTGCGGTATGGTTTAATAAATTCTTCCGCAAGCCAGCTATCTCTCGTGCCTTGCCATGTTTCATAAATGATCAAGTCATCCGGCTGATCCAGATCGTCCGATACAATGGCGCTAATGAATGCCTTCTCGGATGACATCTCCTCAATAAGGGAATATAGCTCCTTGCGGAATTCTTCTTTCTTCCCTGGTTTAGCCTTAAAACGAATATTGAGTTGAACTTGTTGATTGGTCATATTGACTCCTCCTATAAATTTTATATTTTGCGGCGATTCCGTTACACCATTCCCCATTAACCTTTTTTCGGGACTATTTGTAATCTCTGCGCAGTGAGATTATACCTGTGCTAGCCCGCCATCTACGAACAATTCAACACCCGTCAAGTAACTGCTTTCGTCTGAAGCAAGGAAAGATACAGCGTTTGCTACTTCTTCAGGTGTCCCAATTTTTCCAGCTGGAACAGTATTTCTGCTATTTTCCAGTACCTCTTCAAGTGCATCACCAAAAAGCTCATCGTATGCAGGTGTAAGAATACCTCCTGGACTAACCACATTTACACGGATTTCAGTACCTTTTAGGTCAAGAATCCAGTGGCGAACTAGTGCTCTTAATGCTGCTTTAGATGCTCCATATACACTAAACGCTGGGTTGCCAATTGATCCAGCAGTAGAGCCCGTTACAATAATAGAACCTACTTTGTCCGGGAATAGTGATAACGCTTTTTGAACAGTAAAGATGGTTCCTTTAACGTTAATGTCGAACGTTCTATCAACCTGCTCTTCAGTAATTTCACCTAATGGAAGGAAGTTGCCGGTGCCTGCATTAGCAAAAAGAATGTCCAACTTACCTTTTTCCTGCTTTATAATGTCATATAGTTTGTCTAAGTCTTCAAGCTTAGAAATATCACCTTGAACACCGGTTACGTTCTTGCCAATTTGGTTAACAGCTTTATCAAGTTCGTTTTGTCTACGTCCCGTGATATAAACATATGCACCATCATTTACAAATTTTTGTGCTGTAGCAAGACCAATCCCACTTGTTCCACCCGTTACAAGCGCTATTTTACCTTCAAATTTACCCATACTTAACACTCCTTTAGAATTAATTTTATTTTATGTCTAGTACCTTTAAGTACTTGAAGAACAACTTACAAGATATAGTATCCTTCAGTAAGCACATTAACGGAAGTACCCACTTTTTTGTGATATAGTAACTAAAAAGTAATAAATGTGGAATGGAGAGGTTTAGACTTGAAAAAATTTAGTTGTGGTTTTGAAGTGACAAAGGAAGTTATTGGCGGAAAATGGAAAGGTCTTGTATTATACTTTTTAATGAATGGACCAAAGAGAACGAGTGAATTAAAGCGCATTGTCCCAAATATAACTCAGAAAATGCTGATTCAAACACTTAGAGAGCTTGAAGACAGTGGACTTGTGAGCAGAAAGATGTATAATCAAGTACCACCGAAGGTTGAATATTCATCCACTGAACTTGGAGAATCTCTTAAACCTATCTTGCAGGAGCTCTGTCAATGGGGAAGCCATTATGCGGAGCAAGAGTATGCAGAAGGTGAATTTGAAATCGCACAACCAGAAGAGGCTTCTTAATGAGGAAACCAGCTTATAACACCTTATATGTAAGGTATTTTATTGTTGTACTAAGATTTGGCCATTTTAATTCGAAGTAGATGGCCTCGACTGATTCTTTAAGACCATTAAAGCTTCCTTAATGTAGTTAAAAACGGGGGTAGCGTCCTTGGAATCTACTAACGTTGAAATCCGAATTTTCCTGACGCTAACCCATTTATTATAGGGATTCTGCCCTGTTGTAACATAAGTAGAACTTCTTTACTTTTTACTACAGGATTACTGGCACGACTATTAGAACAGAAAACAGTTACCAATTAGGTAACTGTTTTCTGTTCTCTAATATAAAATACTGAATTAATCTCACTCTGTTTCCAAATGGGTTCTCATTATCTATACAAAAGAAGTTAATTATTACGGTTTTTTTCTCCCCATTCACATAACTGTTTAATAGTTTGATGATACTTTTCGGGGAAATCAGAACTAAATCTTATGGCATCATTTTTGTTTTTTAAGATTATAAAACCATTAGGAGGATGAAGTTTTGTTTTATGCAAACTCATATCTTCATCAAGAGATACCATTACTTCTATATACGGCATAAGAGCTATCCTTGAGCGCTCTTCTTGAAATTTTAAATTTTCTTGATTCTGAATAAAAATCTTTTCATTTTGTTTAATAACCTTCATATTTTGGCTTAATGTTAAGCACACTGCAATTAAGGTTGCTGCCCCTCCAAGATAACTCCCCCAAAACGCCAACCATTCGGCATTACCTAAATCCTTACCTGTATTTAAATCACCATATATATAAAAGATATTTAGACCCACAGGGATTAATACAATCAATAATGAAATATGAATAATCCACTTATTATCTTTAAAAAATTGTCTCATCTATTCTCCTCTGATTTATTATCGATAGTAGTCAAGGTATATAATACCAAATAATAGTCCTTTTCGCTTTCGAATAAACTACTTTCTATTTATTTCAACTAGTTCAATATTCAAAGTAAAATACTCCTAATCATGACTAACCTTATTCAACTATACTGCCCCTTTAGTTTAATAGCTTCTACAAAAATATGTGATAATCCTTCTTGATCATCCCAGCCGTTCTTAATAAGAGGAATCTAAAAAAGGGGCAACGCCTCCGCGTTACCCCTATCAGAACTAACCTTTTTTTATTTTTAACATCGAGTTAGCATTTATCTGAAATTCATATGGTACTTTCACTTCTTCAACTGTACAGCCGATGTTAGCCAGATAACTTATTATTTTATCTAAATGCTTGTATCTTTTTCCCTCTAAATCAACTAATGGGAAAATACGAACTTCCTCTTTCGTAACCCTTAATAACTCATTTAGCGTTTCTATGTGAAATTGATAATCCAATCTATCCGCATACATAAATAAAAAATGTGCCGAGAGAAGCATATCAAATTCCGCATTCTTAAATGGTAACGAGGGTAAAGTGACGGGAATGTATCTTCCTTTGTATTCTCTCATATGGTTAGTACAATCTTGCAAGGCACTTAAACGATGATTCCTAAGACCTTCTATATCATTAAAATAATCCCATTTATAATTGTCTTTGGCTCTTTGCATATGTTCCATCGCGTGCTCAATATCCTGAAGACCTTTATTTTTTAAGTCTTCTCCCGAATGATAATAGGCAATGTCGCAAGCTGTTATAACTAAACCTAATTTGTTACCAACAGCAGTAAATGAACAAGCTCCCGCTGGGCAATCGAGTATTTTCTTACCTTGTAGCTTTTCCTCTGAAAGCGAGAACATATCCAAATACTCATTAAATGTTCTCCCAATAAAAACAATTCGTTCTAAATCTAACTTTGTACTCTGCTCAACTTTTCTCAACCGAACCCACCTCTTCTAAAAAATTACACCCATAACATCAGAAACAATGGATAATAATAACACTTTTATTCGTCTTATTTAACAAAACTGCCCCGGTATTTGAATAAGAAAAAGCGGCCCTTCTTTCGGAAAAGTGATTTTAACTATTGCTTGTGGGCTCATTTTCAACATCCCTTTTTTTCATACCTTTACTTATATAAGGTTTTGCACTCTTTTTTTTGTTTGCACTAGCTTGCCAACGATTCCAACCCTTCTTGTCCGTTCCTCGCCCTGTTCCACCTTTTCCTTTAGCTTTACTCATAAAATCACCCCATTATTATTCTAGATTGAGTTACTTATCTAGTTATTTTTAGTATTTTACTCCGTTATTAACCAAGCATATTGCAATAAATAACATCCTTCCAGTCACCCCTAATATTATGTATCGTTTTTAAACTATCCTGCTTCGTAGCTTAATAACTTCAAAGAAATAAGAGATAATCCTTCTTGGACTATAGCACCCTATAGTTGAAGAAGCATTATATAATATCAAAATATTTTTCATAACAAACACATTCATGAATTCGTTTGTTTGTAGTTTTAAATTGTTCAATATCTTCGCCTAAATAATGTGAGAAAGCATTGAATAGGTACAGTTTAGGGATGGTACTTTGAATTCGATTTTGCATTTCATTTCCTTCGAAGTAAACATGGTAGTATGAATCGACTTTATTAAACAGCATTTTTTCATACCAATTCTGCACCCAAATGTCATCTCGGGTCCACGCTTCAAATCGATTTAAACCTATATCGATTGCTCGCTTTTCCGCTTCTTTAAGCAATTGCTCGCCAATTCCTTGTCGATAATAATCTGGATGAACTGCAATATGCCAAATCATTCCTCCTAAACCTTCTCCCCTTGAACAAACGGTTTTTTCTTCCTTTTCATACTCTACATCAATAAGACCAACAATTTGTCCGTTTAATTCTACAACTAATTCGATTGCAGGATTTTCATAGACTTCCTTTTTATTTAAGACATTATCAAAATAAGCTGTATTTAGAAATGATAGCGTTCTACATCGAACCCAACCTATTTCATCAATATCTCTATATTCACGTATTAGCATTTTTATTTCTCCCTCTTTATTTAAATAAGAAAAGGCATTTTTCCTTCTTAAAGAAACGCACCCGTTACTT
>NZ_JBALOX010000247.1:0-2455 GCF_036965165.1 Bacillus sp. JJ1521
ATCTATAGATAATGAAAGAGATTCACTTATTAAAGTGAATCCCTCTGAAATATATTTTTTTTGTCCCTATTTTGCATAGTGAATTTTAATAATCTAGCAATATTCCGTGTTTTATGAAGTAATAATTTTTCACTGTTTTTTATAGATTCTTCTAAAGATAATGGGCCACTTGATATTGAATGCATACTTTCAAAAACTGAATATAACTGTTCTAAGTCACCTTCAACAGAACCTGAAATTAAAATAGTTGGAACACTGTGGTTCTTTGCAATATTCGCGACTTCGAAGGGAAGTTTGCCTTGAAGAGTTTGTTGATCTGTNNTCCATTATCTTCTCTTTAAGATTTAAATGTTTTGCTATGAGTTTTGCTCCAGATTCGATTTTAGCTCCAATAGATAATAAGGCAAACCCTAATCCCCCTGCAGCACCTGCCCCCTTCATATTCATTAAATTTTTCTGGAGGTGAGATTCAATACATTCTGCATACCTTTTAATACTATTATCCAACTTATTTAGTTCAGAATCTTTTACCCCTTTTTGTGGACCAAAAATATAAGTTGCACCATTTAAACCACATAAAGGATTCTCCACATCACTTGCAACACGAATATCTGATTGCATTATCCTTCTATCTACACCACTAAAATCTACAAATTCAATTTCATCAAAAACATACGGATATGGAGCTAATTTTATTCTATCTTTATTTTCAAAACTAACTCCTAATGCTTGAAGTAGCCCAATACCAGCATCATTTGTTGAACTTCCACCAAGACAAAATATAAATTTTCTGTAACCAGAATCTAGAGCATGCTTTACACACTCCCCAATACCAAAAGATGTTAGGTAATACGGATCACGTTTATTGTCAGGTACTGACGTATAACCAGCTATTGAAGCCACTTCAATTACTACAGTTTGACTATTATTTAATACACCATACAATCCTACTGTTTTATTTCCTAATGGACCCGTAATTTCAACTTTAACCTTTTCTCCCATGGTAGAAAATAATAGAGCATCTATCGTTCCTTCTCCACCATCAGCCATTGGTAATACATCCACAAAAACGCCTGGAATTTCATCGATTATGGCTGATTTTATTATTTCTCCAACACCTTGGGATGATATACTTCCCTTAAATGAATCAGGGGCAACTAAAATCCGCATTTAATACCTCCAGTCTAATCCTCCTAAACTCTTATTTATTAATTATTATCAATAAACGCATATTTCTTTTCAATCTTGGCAACTAGAGAATAATAAGTGTCCACCATATTACCAACTGAAAGCTTCCCTATTTGAGTTAGGGCTTGGTAAGCCTCGAGTTTTTCCCATCCAAGTTCAACCATCCATTCAATTAGTTCTGCATATGCAATACGTGCCGCATCTTCCATAGGTCTTGCGCTTCCAACTACCATAAGTTCAGTTGGACTTTCAATCCTAGGCCATTTAATGGACTTTCCTTTAATTAGATCAAACTTAATTCTTACTTTCCCTGTAATTTCCAATGCAACACCACATAATTCACCTTCCCCTTGTCCTGCATGGCAATCACCCGTATAGAAATACGCTCCAGGTACATTTACTGGTAAATATACTGTATTTCCAGGTTTAGTTTCAGGTACATCCATGTTTCCTCCATGACTAAAAGGTGTAAGGGCTGATACCGCTTCTAGGTTTGGTGCTGTTCCAATTGTCCCCATAAATGGACGCCATGGAAAACTTAATTGTGTATTATTTACTAACATCCCATCAATTAGTTTATAAATCCACACTTTTTCTGGTAGTGGATCGTGCAGCATTCTAGTCATTGGTGTAGCCGTTAATCCTCCAAAGTATGGGTTAAGTATACTTACTGCCCAATCACGTGTCGGCTCGATGTCAATTATGTGTGCTAATAGTGTATCTCCGGGTTCTGCACCTTCGATGTAAATAGGACCAGTTTGTGGATTTAAATATTCTCCTAAGATCTTTGATGGAGTATCCGTTTCCTTTGTAATACGACTCTCAAACGCATCTTCTGTATAAATAATAACTTCTTCACCTGGTTTTACCCTTGCAACTGGATCTAGGTATGGGCTAAAAACATAACTGTGTTTTCCAGGTTGTTTAATTATTTTTACTTCTTTCACTTGATTTACTTCTTCCATTACTATCATCTCCTATTTATATATAAATTTATAAATGCTAAACAGATAAATACTTTTGAAATAATTCTGGTGTAAATTCACTAGCGTCATGTTTACCAACAATGCTGCCTTTATCCATCGCATAGCAAGTATCAGTTAAAGTTTTTATTAGACCAATATGTTGTTCAACTAAAAGAACAGTCAGCCCTAAATCTTTGTTAATTTGATTAATAATTTCACCAATACTTTGAATGATATTGGGTTGAATTCCTTCGGAAGGTTCATCAAGCAAGAGTAAATCCGGATTCCCAATTAACGCTCTT
>NZ_JBALOX010000247.1:2522-8825 GCF_036965165.1 Bacillus sp. JJ1521
CTCTCCACCACTTAATGTTCCTGCTTTTTGACTTAAGCGTTCTCTTATTCGTGGAAAGTAGTTATAAATAATCTCATAATCCATTTTTTTCGCTTTCTTGTTTATGGATTCTCCCATTTTAATATTCTCTTCAACGGTTAAATTTGGGAAAACACCGTGACCTTGAGGTACGTATCCAATACCGATACGCGCACGTTCATGAGTATTTAATTTTGTTATATCTTTATTATCTAACAAAACTTTTCCATTTTTCGCTATTAAAAGTCCCATTATCCCTTTCATAAGGGTACTTTTCCCAACACCATTTCTTCCAATAATGGAGACAATTTTACCTTTATCAACATTTAAAGAAACATTACGTACAATTTCTACTTTGTTATAGCCTGTATGATATTCGTGGATTTCTAGCAATTAATCCCACTCCCTTTTAAACTTCTGTACCTAAATAGATATCAATAACATCTTTATTGTTTTCTATTTCTGTGATATTGCCCTCAGCAAATAATTTTCCTTGATGAAGCACAGTTATTTGTTGTGAAATTTGCTTAACAAATTCCATATCATGATCAATAAAAATAATCGAAATACCTTCTTCATTTAAACGTTTTACAATTTGCGCAGTAAATGCTGTTTCTTCCGGCCCCATACCAGCAACAGGTTCATCTAACAAAAGTAGTTCTGGCTTAGAAGCAAGAGTCATAGCAATTTCTAGCCATTGCTGCTGACCATGAGAAAGGTTGTTAACCTCTGAATCAAGAAGATCATCGATTCCTACAAGTTTTGACAATCTTAAAATTTCATTATCTATTTCACTCATTGAATTAAAGTTTTGAGCAGCAATTCGCATATTTTCGTAACCAGATAATTCACCAAAAACCCCAGGTATTTGCATTTTAATACTCATTCCAGTTCTTGCTCGTTCCCAAGTCGATAATTTCGTAATATCTTTATTATTAAAATAAATCCTACCCGATGAAGGTGTATAAAGACCCATAATAAGTTTAAATATAGTACTTTTCCCCGCTCCATTTGGCCCTATTAATCCTCTAAGTTCACCTTTATTTACGCTAATAGAAACGTCATCTACTGCCCTTAATCCTCCAAAGTCCATTGTTACATTTTTCAATTCTAATATTTTATTATGTTTAGACGCTTCTTGCTTTTTCTGAATTTCCTGCACTTTCACTTAGCTTATTCCCCCTTTTTTTCAATAAAAAGCGATCAATAAAATTAAATAACCAAACAACAACACCCTGAGGAACAACTAAAATTACTAGAATCAAGATAAAACCTAAAATAACCAAAGCATATTCACTACCTGAAACTGAAAGTTTTTGAGACAAAAAATAATATAGGATTGTGAATATTATTACTCCTGATAGGTTTCTTCTACCAGCCGCAGCCACTAGCACAACAGGTAGTGCTGCCGCAGAAATTGCCATTACAGAAGGTGCAATATATCCACCCCAGGTAACGTACAAAACTCCACTAAAAGCAGCAAGAACTCCACCAAGAGAAAAAGCGAGCGTTTGCAAAAATGCTGTGTTATATCCTAACAATTTGCTTCGTTCTCTGTTTTCTCTTATTGCAATGAAACTATATCCTAGTTTAGTACTTTGCATTTTCTTTAAGATTAAATAGATTGTAACAATTGAAATTATTATAAAATAATACAAAAGATTTCCTGTAAATAACACTTCTGTGTTTCCAAAACTTAATGTCAACGGTGGTATATTATTTATTCCATTATCTCCACCGAGTAAAACATTACCTAATTTCCATTGTGAGCCTGCCGATTGAGCTAAGAATGTTGCTAAAACAAGTGTGACGCACAATGTAATTAATCCTACAAACACATCATTTACCCCACCATAGAACATAAAATAACCTAACAAAAATGAAAACGCCCATGTAATTATTAATGCCAATAAAAGGGCTAAAAACGTAAAATTCGGATTATCAAAGTTCATACTAACAAGGGCATATGTGTAACCACCGAAGCCGAACAATGCTGTTTGACCAAAACTAAATATCCCAGTCAATCCCCATATTAGCCATAAACTAATAGAGAGGATTGCCATTGATATAAAGTAGGACATATTTAAAACATCATATTCTGATCCAATAAGTGGGAAAGCTATAAATATTGCACACAATAATATCATTATAATTTTTTCAGAATTAATATTTTGTTGGTTTAATAAGTTATTCATTATCTATTCACCCTTATAACTTTTTTCTCTATAAGCCCAGAAAAACCTGTAGGCCAGAGTCTAATAAAGAGTATTGCTGCAATTAGTAATCCTACTCTACCAATAAAAGTTCCAAAGACGAAAGATAATCCACTGTGAACAACTCCAAGAGTACCCCCTGCCATTACGGTTCCAATTAATGGATTTGCACCACCAACAATTACAGTTACGAAACTTTCCATAAGGAAACCTGATCCAAAAGTTGGCCCGATTGACATGGTAAAAGCGTAAAGACCACCTGTTAATCCTGCAAGCATTGACCCTATAACAAAAGTTGTAGTATAAATTTGCTTAGTATTTGTTCCTAAACTTCTTGCAATTTCTTCATTTTGCATAGTTGCCCTTGACTTTAACCCAAACTTTGTATGCGTGAAAACCCAATATAAAAGAAAAAGCAAAAAGCAAGCAATAACAGCAAGAATAATCCTATAAGTTGAGTAGTTAAGGTCACCAATTGTAAAAGACCCTAAAGGTGTTGATGGACCTTGTAAAGAAGGACCCATTATTATTAACATGCCTTGCCCCATTACAAGGCTTATGCCCCAAGTAGCTACAACTGAATCCAATGGTCTACCATATAAATGTCTAATGATTAATCTGTCTATAATAAATCCAAAACACCCCACTCCGATTGATCCTAATAATATAGCAATTGGTATAGGGACACCTGCTAGCCATGACAAAGTAGTAATGTATGCTCCTAGCATGATGAATTCACCATGTGCTAAATTGATTACCCCCATCATTCCAAATATTACAGCTAAACCAATTGCTGCCAGTATTAAGAATGAAAAACTATCCATCAATTGATAAAATATATTAAATAAGTTTTCCAGCATATTAATAAAAATTCAGCTCCTCTCTCAAAACCTTAAAATGGTGCTATTGTTTCAATATAGCCCCTCTAATGTATAGAGGGACTAAAATATTATCGGAATTCAATGATAAAAATAATCTTTAATTCTTTTTAGATTAATTTATAATTTTTGTTAATAAAACTATTAATCAATAGGTGTATATTGTTCGTTTGGAGAATCCTTTGTTAGGTCAATCCCTTTTTCTTCTGCTAGCCAATATGGTGCAACCTGATCCCATTTATCAAGAACGCTCACCTTATGATTCTCATCAGCATGGAATAAGTAAATATCCTTTATAGCATGATGGGATTTAGGATCAATGGTTACTTTTCCAGATGGGGCATCAAAACTTATTCCACTTTCTAATGCTTCTATTACAGCATCTACATCAGTTGTGCCCGCCTGTTCCACTGCTTCTGCCCACAAATAAACCCCAGTATACTGTGCTTCCGCCTCCATACCTACATATGCATCATCAGGGAATTTAGCTCTAAACTTTTCCACAAATGCTTTAGCTTCAGGAGTATCAAGCTCTTCCATGAATGGTGCTGCGACGTGCATATTAGCTAGAGCAGGTGCTGCAGTTCGTATATGCTCATATTGTTGCGCCATATTTATTGTAGTAGCCATCGGTAGATCCTTAATACCTGATGTGTTCCATTGTTCATAAAATGAAGATTGTTTAGCACCCGTCAACAAGACAACTAAAAAGTCAGGTTTTGCTTTTTGAATTTTATTAATACTACTACTAAACTGCGATTCCCCAAGTGGAATAAATTCCTCACCTACGATTTTTCCACCAAGCTCTTCAGTTGCAACCCGTACCCAATCAGCGGTTATTTGTCCAAAATTATAGTCCGCTGCGATTGTGTAAACGTTTGGACCGTAAGTATCAATCATATATTCCATAACTGTCATAACTTGATGTTCTGGAACGGCACCTGTTGGAAAAGTATATTTACTTGCTACTCCACCCTCGTACTGATTATTATAAAAATATAGCATTTTATTTTGTTCCATAATTGGTCTTATTGCTTCACGGGAAGCACTTGAAAAAGCACCCATTATAACGTCAACCTTATCTTCTAATATTAGTTTTCTTGCCATTTCCTGAAAACGTTTATCATCCGATTGAGTATCAGGCGCAATTATCTCTATTTGTTTTCCAAGAAGACCTCCATTATTATTAATCTCTTCAACAGCTAATTCAACAGCATGTGATTTTTGAATTCCAACAAGAGCAAAATCCCCAGAACGATCCTCTAATACTCCTAATTTAATTGTGTCGCCATTCGAACTTGTTTTACTGTTACAAGCTGCTAAAAACGTACTCGTAACTAACATTAAAATTATACCAATAACAATTCTTTTGTATTGCTTCATTTAAATCCCCCTTACTTTTAATTGTTTATATTAAAACCAAAATAATATATTTCACTCCTTTCCAACAAACTAATATTTGTCGACTTACATTGTAAGCGCTTAACTACATTTTCATGTTACCACTTACAAATAAGTAAAACATTATTGAAAATTATGAATTTTTTATATAAAATTCGTAATTCTTTATGCAAATATACAAAAATAGAGGATATCTATAAAAAAAGTGCTATTTTGTTCTATTAAGATATATTTTTTATAACTAAAATAGAAAAACGCGATATTCATAAAGAATACCGCATTGTATGTCTGAAATAAGTAAATGGACAAATCACCTTTATAATTTTAAAAAATAAATTAAAAGGAATTTGAATAAAACAATTGTTATTATTTAAGTGTTTTGCACCAATTAAAAAATTGTAATTTAATTGCGTCGTTAAAATTTCTAGGATCAAGACCCCATAATTCCTTTATCTTATCTAATCTATATAAAAGAGTATTTCGATGAATATGCATGTCATCTGAAGTTGTTTTAATATTAAGGTTATTTTCTAAAAACACTCTTAATGTTTCTTCTAATTCTTCGTTTAATGATGGTTTTCTAAATAAATACTGCGAGAGAAAAGATTGCCGTGTTTCTGGTGGAATTTTTTCGACCAACTGTAATAATCCCCATTCCATTATATGGGATACCACTTTATTATTTGATACTTGTTTTAACAAATCGATACTTTGCATCCCCTCAATAAAACTTTTGCGATAACCTATGATTCCTTTGTGTACATTTCCTATTCCCACGTAAGAATCAAACCCTTCAGCCTTTAGACTAGAGTGTATACCCATTCCAATTTTGGTAATTGATTCCACTTTTTCGTTTTCCTTAAAAGGTATACCAAATATAAATAAATCTTTACCAATTNNTAATAATATGGATCTCATTCTTTTGTATTTCTTCATAATCCAAATTTACGATGCTTGAATATCTAACTTCAATAACAAAAACTGATATGTATTTATTTACATTTATTTTTAAATACTCTGCTTTAGATTCCAATAATGGAATATTATTAAAATGAATATCTACTAAATTTTGAACCCACTCGCCTAATGCTGTTTGTTTATACCTAAGTTGTTCAATTAAAATTTGTTGTTCTAATAAAGATTCTACCGTTATTTTTATTATATGAACAAACTTATAAATTTTTGTTGGCTCCCCCGTTATACCCACCGCACCAACAACCTTTTCCTTAATTTCAATAGGGACATTTACCCCAGATTGTGTACCAACCATATTCTTTGAGTCTGTTTTATGGACTATCCTTTCACGTTTTAATTCAATTGCCTCTAGTGCACCCTGATGTATTTCATATATTCTGTTATTATCACCACTTGCAACGATAACACCTTTTTGATTCATAATATTGACATTATAGTCTATGATTTTTATCATCTGATCAACAATCGGTTGTGCCATTTCAGTTGTAATTATCAATTATAATATCCCCCTGAAAATAAATTGTTTATAAACAAATATTTTATTCATTATTATAAATATTAATAATAGTATGATATATAATCAAGCAAAAATTTCGGATACCGAAATTAAGTGATTCGTCAGTCGTTTCTTAATCTGGATATTCTATATTAGTACATTCCTTCTGAAGTTGATAAGTTCAGGCGAAATACTTCTTCAAATGTTTTTCTTAATATTAGATCGTCATCTATCAAAATCCATTTTATTTTTTTCTTGAAACAAATTTTAATTACCATACCTTTATCAATTTAATAGAAACATAAATATTTACTTAAAAGCG
>NZ_JBALOX010000248.1:0-3335 GCF_036965165.1 Bacillus sp. JJ1521
ACCAATGATTTCACCATAGCCTTCAGGAGCAATTAAATCCGCACATAGAACCACATCGTCCCGGTCTGGTGCTGGTTGCATATAGAACGACTTAATAGCTTTCGGATAATTTGTAATAAATACTGGTTTGTCATAGCTTTCCGCAATCGCAGTTTCATGTGGAGCACCAAAGTCATCGCCCCACTTAATGTCATTAAAGCCTTTTTGATTTAAGAAGGTAATAGCATCATCGTAAGAAATTCGTGGGAATGGTGCTTTGATATTTTCAAGCTTAGATACATCCCTGCCTAATGTTTTTAATTCTAATTGACAATTTTTCAAAACTGACTGCACAATATGGGAAACATATTCCTCTTGTACTTTTAAGCTTTCTTCGTGCTCTGTAAATGCCATTTCGGGTTCAATCATCCAGAACTCAATTAAATGACGTCTTGTTTTCGATTTTTCAGCACGGAATGTAGGACCAAAGGAGAATACTTTTCCTAAAGCCATTGCTGCAGCTTCCAAGTGTAACTGTCCACTTTGAGATAGGAATGCATCTTCCTCAAAGTATTTTGTATGGAAAAGCTCTGTTGTTCCTTCTGGTGCACTTCCTGTTAAAATTGGTGGATCAACCTTAACAAATCCATGGTCATTGAAAAATTCGTAAGTTGCCCGAATGATTTCGTTACGGATTTTCATAACCGCGTGCTGTCTTTTTGAGCGAAGCCATAAATGACGATGGTCCATTAAGAACTCAGTACCATGTTCTTTTGGTGTTATCGGATAGTCCACAGACTCATGAATAACTTCTATATTAGTGACTGTAAGCTCATAACCAAATGGTGATCTTTCATCTACTCTTACAACACCCGTTACGTATAAGGATGTTTCTTGTGTTATTGATTTTGCTTTCTGGAAAATCTCTTCATCCACTTCCGCTTTGACAACGACACCCTGGATGAAGCCTGTCCCATCACGAAGCTGTAAAAAGGCAATTTTTCCGCTTGAGCGTTTATTCGCTAACCAAGCACCAATTGTAACCTCTTCACCGACATATTTATTAACCTCTGAAATAGTTGTTTTCACAATTGTCCCTCCAAAACCGTAAAACGTATGTATAAATACCTTTTCATTATACCTTTCTTGTCATAATGAAGCAAGAAGTACAATAGGGACGGTCCATTTGGTTGTAAGAACCAAACGAAATCGTCCCCATGGGTCAAAAATGTTACATCTTTTCTTTAACAAAATTATGGATACGTTTGATTGCTTCTTCTAACTGATCTAATGATGTCGCATAGGATAAACGCATATTTTCTGGTGCACCAAAGCCTGACCCAGGAACAACTGCAACGAGCGCTTCCTCTAATAATGCTTTCGCAAACTCATCGACATTATTATACCCTGTCAATTCAGCACTCTTTTTAGCATTCGGGAATAAGTAAAATGCCCCTTGCGGCTTAATACATGAAATTCCAGGGATGCTTACTAATTTATCATATATCACATCTAAACGCTGTTCAAATGCCTTTCTCATTGTTTCAACAGGCTCTTGATCCCCTTCATAAGCAGCTAGTGCTGCATATTGTGCAACTGAAGTTGGATTTGAAATACTATGACTTGAAAGATCTGTCATACTTTTGATGATTTCCTGAGGTCCTGCCGCATAACCGATTCTCCACCCTGTCATTGAGTGTGATTTTGAATGGCCATTAATGAGGATCGTTTTTGCCTTAACTTCTTCACTAACTTGTGCAATTGACGTATGAGTTGCTCCAAAATACACGAGTTTTTCATAAATTTCATCTGAAACGATCCAAATATTATGTTTCACACATAATTCCCCGATCGCTTGTAATTCCTCTTTTGAATAAAGCATACCTGTTGGGTTACTTGGTGAGTTTAAAATTAAAGCAACCGTTTTTTCTGTGATTGCAGCTTCTAGCTGGTCTACATTCACTTTAAAATGATTTTCTTCCTTACCTTCTACATAGACTGGTACTCCTTCAGCAAGCTTAACTTGTTCAGGATAGCTTACCCAGTATGGAGTTGGGATGATAACTTCATCATCTTTATTTAAGAGCACTTGAAATAGAGCATATAACACAAACTTTGCACCAGAACCAACAATCACTTCATTTGGCTTATAGTCTAATTGTTGGTCATTTGAAAGTTTTTTACAAATCGCTTGTTTTAAAGCAGGTAATCCTGCAGAAGGTGTATATTTTGTATGTCCTTCTTTCATTGCTTTTACAGCTGCCTCAATTATATAATCAGGTGTGTTAAAATCCGGCTCACCTGCACCAAGTCCAATTACATCATGACCACTAGCTTTTAACTCTTTTGCTTTTGCTGTTATAGCAAGTGTTGTAGATGGTGTTAATGCTGCTACTCTGTTTGCTAACTTCATGGTATTCCCTCCACGTATTATGGTTTTATTGAATTGAGATATTTGCCTGTTTCAAAATATAATTTATGATAGGTCAAGCGATTATCGTCACCAATATAAATAATTTCCCATATCGGGATATTATCTTCGAGTCCAAGTTTGGCAGAACGAATTTCTTGTGGGTTTCGCTCACTTTTTAAAATAGCAAGCGCTTCGTTTTCTGTAATGCCATCACGTTTAAAGCGTGTTACTATTTCCCCTTTTTTTTGCGGAATCCAAGCAATCATTTTTTCATCTTTATCATTTTTGCCGATGACAACTTGATATGCTTTTGTACCAAAATATGTATAACTTTCTTCAATTGTTTTAATTGAAGTCTTCTCAAGCGCAATTTCATTTCCTTTTACTTCAGCAATGTTTAGTGGCTCAAGTGCCGATTGATAAATATTAATTCCCCTCCAAATAATAAAAACAAGGAGGAGGACGAGTATCCCGATTATCCATTTTTTCATATTGTATCCACTACTTTACGTACGATAAATTGTAAAAACGCACTTTTTTTGATCTTCTCGATCAAGCGCAAGGCCAAACATGAGATCTTCATGCTTTAATGTGCGATTTAATAAATCAACAATTTTATATAAATCAGGGGTATTTTGAATTTTAACAGTCGATAGTACTTCTATCTTACTTTCCAAGCAAGAGCTCTCCCTTCATTCATCACAAATTTTACTACTTATACGATTTCTCGCATACGGCAACAATAGTAGTACTACAACATTTCAGTTGAAGTTGTCTTACATTACGTTTCCTTACATCATTATAACAGGTGTATGAACATTCACAATATAGTTTTTTTAGTTCGGGATAAAATCCGAACTAAAAAAACAGCCTCCGGCGGATGCCACGATTTTTTAAAGGAAATTTTTCGAACAGTAAGATTAAAGACTAAGTACGCCACTTC
>NZ_JBALOX010000248.1:3395-3763 GCF_036965165.1 Bacillus sp. JJ1521
CGCCAAGGCGTATTTGATGTATTTGATTTTAATAAAAATTAACTCCTAATCCCACGCCTTAACCTGTCTTTGGACAGGTCCTTTTTTACTTTATACAGCAATACTGAATAAAATAAAAGCCNNGACTAAGTACGCCACTTCTAGCTGGCCTAAAAATCAGGCGACATTACGCCAATGCGGATTTGATTATAACCAATCCTCTACATGCTCTAATAGTTCGGGAAGTGGTTTGTGGTAGAATTTCATCTTTGGTATTGATTTTAGAAATTTATTCCCATACTTGGTTGTTACGATTCGGCGGTCTAGGATAAAAATAACTCCTGTATCCTTTTCAGACCGAATCAGCCTGCCGACACCTTGTTTAAAAC
>NZ_JBALOX010000248.1:3805-6471 GCF_036965165.1 Bacillus sp. JJ1521
CTTCAGGTAATGAAAGATCCCTGAAAGGATCCCCTCCTTTTACTTCAATCTCCTTAGCACGGACAGTGAAAATAGGATCATTTGGTGGAGCAAAAGGGAGTCTGACAATGACAAGTGCAGTTAAATCCTCTCCAGGAATATCTACACCTTCCCAAAAGCTGCTTGTACCGAGAAGAATCGCCTTATCAAACGCTTGAAAATTCTTCGTTAATTTTGCCCGACTGCCACCACTTATACTCTGGGCAATTAATACAAATTGTTCAAGCTGCGCTGTATTTTTTAAATTCATATATGTTTTTTGTAACATTTCATATGAAGTAAATAGTACAAGCATGCGACCATTCGTTTTATTTGCAATTTGAGTAATTTGAGTAGAAATAGAATCGACAAACTCAGCCTGTGAAACAGCATTGATCAGTGGTACGTCTGTAGGAACCATCAATGCAGCTTGACGCTCAAAATCAAATGGTGATGGAATCGACAATGTGATTGGTTGAAAATCACCCAAGCCTAGTTTTTCAATCATATAGGTAAACGAATCATCAACCGTTAATGTTGCAGAAGTCATAATCACGCTTTTTTTACTTGCAAAAAATTGGTCGGCTAAAAAATCCGAGATATCTGTTGGTTCTGAGAAAAGGGTTGCTGAATTGACAGGTCCTCTTGGGTCAATTTCAATCCAAGTCATTTTATTCCTATTGATTCCAATAATGTTTTCGATAATTGAACACTTTTCCGTTAATAGATCAATACTCAATAGATAATCATTGAATAAACCAAGCTGTAACGGCGTTAGCAGGACCTTATTTTGAATAATGAGTTCCTTTTGATATTGAACTTTATTTACAAGTTCTTTTATTAAAATATTAAGCTTCGTAAGCTGCTCAATCGCTTCCTGCCAGTGTTCACCATATTCATCTTCGGAGTGGAGGATATATTGAATCCGATTTTTTTCGTTTTCTACTGGCTGTTTCATTAAGACATGACTGCGTATCATTCGAAAGAAATCATTCACTGATACTCTAATGTTCTTTATGATTTGATTCACATGTAAGAAGGAATCAACGTCAAAGCCATTTCGTTCCATGAGTTTCGACGATTTAACGAGTAAGTCATTTGTCTCAAGTAGTCCAATTCTCATGAGCACGGAATGAATTGATAAATAATGAATATGAAAGCCAACTTGACGTTTAGCTAAAGCCTCGAAATGATGGGCTTCATCCAGAATTAAATAATCATACGTTGGGAGAATTTCAAATTGTTGGTCTAAATCTTGCAAAAGTAAAGCATGATTTGTAATCACGATATCTGCTTTTTCAGCAGCTTTTCTTGCTTTTTGATAAAAACATCTGGATTCCCAGATTGAGTCTTCAAATCCAGGATTTTCTACTGTGCTTTTTACACGCTCCCATAAAAGCTTGCCACCTGATGGCACATTAATTTCGTCAATGTCCCCTGATACTGTTTCCGTTAACCATACTAAAATTTGCGCCTTTGTTAAAACCTCATCATAATTATCCGTGTTCTCGTAAAGAATTTGTTCAAACTTTCTCAAAGAAAGATAATTCCCTTTGCCTTTTAGGAGCGCAACATCAAAATCAAATGAAAGGATCTCTCTTATTTTTGCAATATCTTTTTCCAACAACTGATGTTGAAGCTGAAGAGTATTCGTGCTTATCATACAGCGTCCCTTCATTTTGGAGATATAAATCGCAGGTAGCAAGTATGCGATTGATTTCCCTATACCAGTACCCGCTTCAATCATCGCATGCTGGTTTGTTTCCATTGCATGGTGTATCGTCTGGATCATTTCAAGTTGACCTTGACGGAATGAAAAGTTTTGTATCGCTGAGTGATAAACTTCCGTATAAGTATAGCTTTTTTGTTTTCGTTTTTCTCTATGCTTGGATCTCTTATGAAGTGCAAGACCACGGTATATATCAAATTTCGTATCCTTATCCACATGATTTGATTTTTCGTCCAATATCTCCCTTAAAATTTCACGAATATCACTTTTAAAATAGGTTGACAGGGAATATAACTTTTGAACCGTGACAAGTGGTAGCCGCTCTATTTTATGTAAAATTTTCAAGAGAATTTCCGCTGTTACTTCTGCATCACTATCTGCTTGATGCGGATTTTCATGGGTTAATGAAAGGGATTCAGCAAGCTGACCCAGCTTATAGCTATCTGCTAAAGGAAGCATTACTCTTGAAAGTTCAACCGTATCGATGGTTAGACAATTAAAATTTTCAAACCCACATTGCGCTAATTCTTCCTGTAAAAACGAGTAATCAAAAGGGACATTATGAGCTACAAAATAGGAATCCTGAAACATTGATATAATTTCAGGCGCGACGATTGAAAAATCAGGAGCGTTCGCAACAACTTCATTTGAAATACCCGTAAATTGCTCAATAAAAATGGGGATGTCTTGATTCGGATTGACAAAGGTCGCAAATCGTTCAATAATTTCTCCATCCTCAATCACGACCGCTGCAAACTGTATGATTTTATCGCCCTTTTTTGGAGAGTTCCCAGTTGTTTCTAGGTCTACTACGACAAAGCGTTTATTCATTGGTGCCACCTCCTAACACAAACGCCCCCATATTGGGGGCGTGTTTTTACAATAGTTTTTTTTCTAGCTGCAGGCGCCATCGGCTCTC
>NZ_JBALOX010000248.1:6646-6937 GCF_036965165.1 Bacillus sp. JJ1521
CCCTTCTTGTACAAGACGAGCGGCAGCACCATTTAAACAAAAAACTCCGCTTCCTCTTTCACCAGGAATAATATATGTTTCAAGTCGAGCCCCGTTATTATTATTTACAATTTGAACTTTTTCATTAGCAACCATTCCGACTGCATCTAATATATCTTCATCAATCGTAATACTACCTACATAGTTTAAATTTGCTTCTGTTACATGTGCCCTGTGAATTTTTGCGTTCATCATTGTTCGGAACATGATGCTCCCCCTTGAATCAATCTAGAATATCAAATACGCCTCGGC
>NZ_JBALOX010000248.1:7038-17016 GCF_036965165.1 Bacillus sp. JJ1521
ACATCAAAAGTAATATTATCAATAAGTCTTACTTTTGTAAACTTGACAGCAATCGCAATGATGATTTTTCCATTTAACTCGGAAAGCTCATCAAGCTCAGGATAACGATACATTTCAACATAGTCGATAACCCCTGATGTATGTGCTGTGATATGTTTTATAATTAACTCCTCAATCACTTTCGGATCACGTTGTCCCTTGTCTATTTCTTGCTTTGCCAATTGAAGACTTTCATATAGTCTTGGTGCTTCTTCTCGCTCCCCAAAAGTGAGATTAACATTGCGAGAACTTTTAGCAAGACCATCCTCTTCCCGAACAATTTCCACCGGTACAAGTGTGATTGGAAAATTAAAATCCGTGATTAATCCATCTACAACTGCTACCTGCTGAGCGTCTTTCAACCCAAAATATGCAGTTTCTGGCTGTACGATATTAAATAATTTGACGAGAACAGTAGCAACTCCATCAAAATGACCATTACGCTGTCTACCACATAATACATTGATTCTTGAATGGACGACTGCGGTAAGAGACATCTTTGTTGGATACATTTCTTCGGTACTTGGGTAAAATAGTACATCTACACCGTTTTCTTCTGCTAGTTTGCTGTCTCTTTCAAAATCTCGTGGATACGAATCAAAATCCTCATTTGGACCAAATTGAAGTGGGTTAACAAAAATGCTCACTGCTAACACATCATTTTCACTTCTAGCCTTATTCATTAAGGTTAAATGCCCTTCATGAAGATACCCCATTGTAGGTACGAATCCAACTGTTTTACCCTGTTGCTTCATTGATTTGATATATTGCTGCATTTCCTTGATTGCTGTTATTACTTTCATGTCTATTTTCCCCCATAAAGGCTAGCAAGCTCATCTTCCTTCATTGTGTACGTATGCTTTTCCTCTGGGAATGAATGTGCTTTTACCTCTGCTACATAATTTACAAGTCCTTCTAAAATGGGCTCATTCACTGAAGCATATTGTTTTACAAACTTTGGAACACGATCAACTCCGTAAGAAATCACATCGTGGAATACAAGAACCTGACCATCCGTAAGGTTACCAGCACCAATTCCGATTGTAGGAATCGAAAGACTTTTTGTCACTTCTTCTCCTAATTGTTTTGGCACACATTCCAATACTAATGCCATTGCACCCGCTTCTTCGACTTTTTTCGCATCTTCAATGAGCTGCCTAGCGCTTTCTGCATCTTTTCCTTGGACCTTATACCCACCTAGCACGCCTACAGCCTGTGGTGTTAAACCTAAATGAGCAACGACAGGAATTCCAGCGTCTGTTAAAGATGAAATCGTGTAGATGACATCCTTTGCCCCTTCAACTTTGACAGCATGTGCTCCTGATTCTTGAATAATCCGAGCTGCATTTTTCAAGGTTTCAGAACGTGAAACATGATAAGACATAAAAGGCATATCCGTTACAATAAATGTATCCTTTGCACCACGTTTTACGGCCTTCGTGTGATGAACCATATCATCTACGGTTACTGGAATAGTAGAATCATAGCCCAATACAACCATCCCTAATGAATCACCGACAAGGATCATATCTACCCCGGCCTCTTCGGCAAGCTTTGCAGATGGATAATCATAGGCCGTCAGCATGACGATTGGCTCTTTCCTTTGTTTCATTTTCAAAAATTCCGTTGTTTGCTTCATCACTTTTCCTCCTTTTGGCTTTTAGAAAGTAAACAACCCTTCTTTAAAGTCGCCTTGCTCAAGGTCAACACCCCGAGTTTCCTAAAAGAGGAGATGAAAAGACCGATTCGTGGTAGCATTAATAAATAAAGTAAAAAATCCTTCTTTCAAATAGAGAAAGAAGGATTAATGAATAAGTTCGGTAAATTTCATCCCTCTGTCCCAGTCCAATGGATCAAGGCAGAATACAATTTTGAATTGCATTACTAAGAAACTAAAGCATTTGGTGTAGTTCCGTAAAGGATACCACCCATTACTTTGAATTATATATAAAATTCGTATGCTTTACTACATATTATTTTCAAGGAAGTTCAATATCTGCTGAATAGATACGATGCAAATTGCCTGCTACATCCTCTAAGAGCAATACACCATCCTCGTTGATGCCAATTGCCTTACCTTCAATCGAACCATTAAGGGTTCTTGCTATGATGTTCTTTCCAATACTTGTTGCATAGCTTTCCCATAAAATCTTCACGACCTTGAAGCCATGCTGTAAATATTCCTTATACAGCTTTTCGATTTTAAATAAAATCACCTGAATTAACTTTGCACGGTCAATTTTTTCGCCCTTTTCAATCGCCAATGAGCTCGCAATTGCCTGTAAACTTTCAGGAAAATGACTTAATTCGTGATTTACATTAATACCAATTCCAATAATGACCGAATTAATTCGGTCTGTTTCTGCTTGAAGCTCAGTTAAAATGCCTACTACTTTTTTTTGATGAATTAATATATCATTTGGCCATTTAATATCTGGCTCCAAACCAGTCACTTCTTGAATCGCCTGGACTACCCCTACTGCCGCTAACAATGTTAATTGTGGTGCATGTGAAGGCGGAATCTGTGGTCTTAAAATCAAACTCATCCAGACTCCAGTATGTTTTGGAGAATACCATACCCGGTCTAATCTGCCGCGTCCAGTTGTCTGTTCTTCTGCCACAACAAGAGTACCTTCAATGGCATCTTCATTTGCTAATTTGTGCGCGATTTGTTGGGTAGAGGTAACAGACTCCTCAAAATGAATATTTCGCCCTAAGATTTGAGTTTCGAGACCTAGACGGATTTCATTACTACTAATTTTATCTGGCTTGGTAATAATTCGATATCCAAGTTTTCGAACGGCCTCTAATTCATATCCTTCATTTCGCAAATCTTCAATATGCTTCCATACAGCGGTTCGCGAGCACCCTAACTGCTCACTTAATTTTTGGCCAGATATAAAATTCCCGTTGGCATTAGAGAAGACTTCTAACAATTTCTTTCTTATTTCTGATTGCACGATAGAAGCCACTCCTTTATTTTTTCCTTGTTATTTTCCACAATGTTTTCTAGAATTCCATTTTCAATCGTTTCATATAGCTCCGCTATCCATTTCCCTGGTTTTTGATTGTACCAAAGCAATAGATCCTCGCCCGTAATCGGTAAATCAGAACGTTGTTTAATGGGTAATTTACAAAATTCCAGATAGGGTGACACTTCTTGTTGAACCCCTAAAACTCCTAAAATTCGTTCAATTTGTTTGATACATTCTGCCCCACAATCGTATAAAAGTCGCTTTTCCCAGCCCGTTTGAAGGACTTTTTCAAGACAAGTTACATTTTGTAGAGCCTGTTCAATTATTTTATTCGGTAGCTTCCATTGCCGTAAAAATGCCTTTTTATCGTCTTTATTCAATAAATAGCAAACAAGTGTCCAATATTCGGCTCTCTCTTGAAGTTGATTCCATTTATATAAGGAAAACTGTTCCAGGTTGCGACTTTCATCGGCTAAACCAGGTAGGTATTGAAATAGATTGGTTTTTACCAAGAGTGTTATCGCTGCTTGACAGTTTGGACCAGCAAGTAATTTTTCAATTTCGATTGTAATTCGCTCAACCGATATCTTGGTTAACAGTGACGCGTTATCCTTGATGGCCGTTTCTGTTTCCTTACATAATAAAAAGGACAATTGGCTCGAAAATCGAACAGCCCTCATCATCCTTAGTGCATCCTCAAAAAAACGTTCATTAGGATCTCCAACTGTTTGGATCCATTTTGCTTCGATTGCTTTCTTTCCATCAAAAGGATCGATTATGTCTCCATCAATGGTCATGGCAATCGCGTTCATCGTAAAATCTCTTCTTTTTAAGTCTTCGTGAAGTGACGTGACAAATTCAACATGGGATGGTCTCCGATAATCGTCGTACCCCTCCTCCGTTCGAAATGTTGTCACCTCATATTGTTCACCCTTATGTAAAACAATCACCGTTCCGTGAACCGCACCAACATCAATCGTTTTTGGAAATATCTCGATTATTTGATCTGGTCGTGCAGAGCTTGCAATATCGATATCACCAATCGGTCGTTGTAAAAGATAATCACGGACGGAACCACCGACAAAAAATGCTTGGTAGCCGTTTCTATGCAAAATTTTAAGAATTGCTTTTGCTTTTACAAAAGGTTCATCCATCATCGAGAGCTCCTATCAACGTTTATTCGTAAGGATTGAGTAATATAAATCCTCATAATTATTGACAATTAGCTCAGAATTAAACTTTTGTTGAACAGAGCGGATTGCCTGATTAGACATTTTTTTATGTAAGTCGGAGTCAACTAATAATTTAATTGATTTGTTTGCGATATCTTCAATATCACCTAGCTCACAAATATAACCATTTACACCTTCATCAATGACCTCTGGAATGCCACCAATATTTGTCCCAATTGTTGGAACCCCACAAGCCATTGCTTCTATTAAAACAAGACCGAAGCTTTCTTTTTCAGATAATAAAAGCTTTAAGTCACTAATTGAATAAAGTTCTGGAAGATTTTCCTGTTTGCCTAAGAGGAGAACTTTATCAGTAAGTCCAAATTTGTTGATTAATTTACAGGCAGTGGATAACTCTGGTCCATCACCAACTAATATTAGCTTGGATTTTACTTCTTTTTGAATAAGGTTAAATGCATGAACGACATCTAGAACGCGTTTTACCTTTCGGAAATTGGAAACATGGATGATAACTTTTTCGTCATCCCCGATCCCATATTGTTTACGTAAATCAGCTACATCTCGTTTGTAGTAAATTTTTTCATCAACGAAATTGTAAATCGTATTTATTTCTTTATGAGGTTCAATTAATTCATAGGTTTGCTCGACAAGTGATTGAGAAACAGCCGTTACCGCATCGGATTGTTCGATTCCAAACCGAATGAGTTCGGTTAACGATGGATCATACCCGAGAACGGATATATCAGTTCCGTGGAGGGTGGTCACAATCTTAACATCCCCACCAACCATTTGCTTTGCTAAATATGCACATGCTGCATGTGGAATCGCATAATGTACATGTAATAAATCAAGCTTTTCTCTTTTTGTAACCTCTGCCATTTTACTTGCTAAAGCAAGATCATACGGCGGATATTTAAAAACCGAATATTGATTCACTTCCACCTCATGAAAAAATATATTTGGATATATTTTGTTTAAACGAAAAGGAAGACTTGAAGAAATAAAATGAATTTCATGTCCTTTTTCTGCAAGCAGCTTCCCTAACTCAGTTGCTACGATACCCGACCCGCCAACAGATGGGTAACAGGTAATTCCAATTTTAAGTTTCATTAATGAAATCTCCCACTTATACGTCAAATATATGTAATTGTATTAACCGTTGGAAAGCTTATAGATTAGTGCCTTCTTGTCTTTCACGGATTATTTCACGCCATGAAAAAAAACCTTGTTCAAGCCCGTGAATAAGCACCTCTGCCGTACCCATATTTGTTGCTAATGGAACAGAATACACATCACATAATCTAATTAATGCCGAAACATCTGGCTCATGTGGTTGCGCAGTTAGTGGATCTCTAAAAAAGATCACCATGTCCATTTGATTTTTTGCAATCATCGCACCAATTTCTTGGTCGCCACCCAGTGGTCCGGATTGGAAACGGTGGATTTGCAGACCAGTAGCTTCAGAAATTCGTAAGCCTGTTGTTCCAGTCGCAAACAATTCATGCTGTTCCAAAATAGATGTATAAGCTGTTGAAAATTGTACAAGATCTGTTTTCTTATTATCGTGAGCAATTAAGGCTATTTTCATTGTTTTGTATCCCCTTATTCGATGATATTTTCTAAACCGTATACTAAAACATCCAGATTCATTACGGTGTCAACAGATAATTTAACACCTGACATGAAGGAAACACGGTTAAATGAATCATGACGTATAGATAGCATTTGCCCGTTTCCACCGAACATCACTTCTTGATGTGCGACAAGACCCGGTAAACGTACACTATGTATGCGAATTCCATCGTAGTCAGCACCACGAGCTCCTTGAAGGGTTTCTTTTTCATTAGGATGTCCTTGTTGCTTTGATTCTCTAACTGTCGTTAAGAGTTCTGCTGTTTTAACAGCTGTTCCAGATGGTGCATCAAGTTTTTGGTCATGATGAAGTTCAATAATTTCGACATCTTGAAAATACTTGGCAGCCATTTGTGAGAATTTCATCATTAATACGGCACCGACAGCGAAATTAGGGGCAATAATTGCACCTATCCTACGTTCCTCCGCCATTTTTGAAAGTCTATCTAATTCTTCTTTCGTGAACCCTGTTGTCCCTACTACAGGACGAACTCCGTGTTCAATGGCTACCTCAGTGTGGTATTTACCCGTATCAGGTGTTGTTAAATCAATCAACACGTCTGGTTTTGTTTCTGAGAAGCATTCTAAAATATCCGTAAATATAGGGACATTTATATTTGAAAAGCCATCTACATCACTTAATGACTGACCGTTGTTCTTACGATCAATAACCCCTACTAATGAATAATTTTCAGTTTCCTGAACAAGGGCAACCGCTTCTTTTCCCATTCTACCTCTTGGGCCAGCAATTACGATTTTAATTGTGTCCATGTTGTCTACTCCTTTAATCATTATTAGTGTCAATACGTGTCCATCTATCTTTATCTCTTGTATTAAATTTGTTCATTACAGTATTATGTGCGTCTTCTAGATCAATGTTCAAGGAATTTGCGAGACAAATCAGAACAAATAGCAGATCACCAGTTTCCTCAGCCATGCTTTTTTCGGTTTCAGTATCCTTTTTCTGCTTTTCCCCATAATAGTGATTGACTTCTCTCGCAAGCTCTCCTAATTCCTCTGTTAACCTAGCAAGTAATGCAAGTGGACTAAAATAGCCTTCTTTAAACTGGCCTATGTATGCATCTACTTCCTCTTGCAGTTGTTTCATCGTTTTATCTGCCATCGCTATCACCTCTATCGTTTCTATTCCTATGTTAGCTTAAAATATAGAGTTTTGACAAATAATAAAATTAAATAGTAGAAGTTCCGAACTTCAACTATTTAATTTAAGCCTCCGGCGGATGCCCGATTTTTCAAAGGAATTTATTCGAGCATGCTCGAATAAAAATCGGGCGCAAATACGCCAAGGCATTTTACGTACACGACATGATTTGTTTGTTTTTCACCCATACTTTATAATAAAGTGGCAATTATTACTATTTCGGGGGTATTTCACTTTGAAGTTTTCGATAAAAAACATCATTTTCATTTTATTAGGATCCGCCATTTTTTCGTTTGGGATTGTGCATTTTAATATGCAAAATAATCTTGCAGAAGGCGGATTTACGGGGATTACGCTTTTGCTCTATTTTTTATTTAAGTTTGACCCGTCTTATACGAATTTGATTTTAAATGTTCCACTGTTTTTTCTTGGATGGAAGCTACTTGGTCGTATTGCATTTTATTATACACTTATCGGTACTGTAAGTGTTTCAATTTTTTTATGGTTCTTTCAACGTTATCAATTTGACATTCCACTTGATGGAGATTTAATGCTGGCAGCGTTATTTGCGGGAGTGTTTATTGGAGTTGGTCTTGGAATTATTTTTCGTTATGGCGGTACAACTGGTGGGGTTGATATCATCGCTAGGCTTGTTCGAAAATATGTGGGTTGGTCAATGGGGCGGACGATGTTTTTATTTGATGCAGTAGTTATAACGATTTCCCTCATTTTCTACCTTTCTTATCGTGAGGCGATGTACACGTTACTTGCTGTGTTTATTGGCGCAAGGGTGATTGATTTTATGCAGGAAGGTGCCTATGCCGCTAGAGGCGCGATGATTATTTCGGAAAAAAATAGTGAGATTGCTGAAAAGATTTTACATGAGATGGAGCGAGGCGTAACAATTTTAAAGGGAATGGGTTCGTATACAAAGCAGGAGAAGCATATTTTATATTGTGTTGTTGGAAGAAGTGAAGTCGGTCGCTTAAAGCAGGTGATTATCTCTGTAGATCCACATGCTTTTGTTTCGGTTAGCGATGTCCATGATGTGCTAGGTGAAGGGTTTACGTTGGATGAGAATAAAAAGCCGATTGAGCGGTGATTTAGATAGCTAAAAAGGATTTTAGCTCATTTGCGTGAAGCTTTTGGGCTTCACAACACCTTTTTAGCAAACTGAAAGGTTACCCAAATACGATAAAATTTTTGGAGCAAGCACGCTTGCTCTTAAATTTTCCGCATTTGAGTCAAATGAGCTAAAATTTGCCATTTTAAAAGCCGGTTATCCATTTTGGTTAACCGGCTTCCATTTCTATTCTTCTCGAGTCATTCCTGTATACATTAAGATCAATCTCAATAATTCTAGCACCGCTACTGCAGCTGCTGCAACGTATGTGAGTGCTGCTGCGTTTAGTACTTTCTTTGTTTCGCGTTCTTCGTCATTTCTAATCACGCCTACTGAGATGATTTCGTTCATGGCTCTTGACGAGGCATTAAATTCAACTGGTAGTGTAACAAGTTGGAATAACACTGCTGCTGCCATAAAGATAATTCCATATAGCATTAAGCTTGGGAGTGTAAAAATCATACCTGCAATGATTAAAATCCATGAGAAATTTGAACCAATGTTCGCTACCGGTACAAGTGCATGGCGGATGCGAAGGAATGCGTAACTTTGTTGGTCTTGAATCGCATGTCCGACTTCGTGGGCTGCAACTGCTGCACCTGCAACTGAGTTCCCATAGTAGTTGTTTGTAGAAAGTCGAACAACTTTTGATCTTGGGTCATAATGGTCTGACAGTACCCCAGGTGTTTCTTCGATTCTTACATCATATAATCCATTTTGATCAAGTATTTTTCTTGCTACTTCTGCACCTGTCATGCCTGATGAAGAAGGAATTTGCGAATACTTCTTATATGCACTCTTTACTTTGATTTGCGCATATATCGGAATGATAATGATCAAGGCAAAATAAACTAGAATCATTTGTTATCCTCCAAACTATAGTATACTTTAATTTTAGTTAGAGTCTTACCCAATGTCAATTGTCTTGCTTACAAAAATAATAAAAAATGAACAGTGGGTGAGAATCCCACTGTTAGCGTTCATCGAAATCCCTTTGTTTTTGGCGTTTTTGCTTGTCACCTTTGTATTTTCTCCAGCCAACATAGATTAATGTAAGAATGATGGCACCGCCTGTTGAAATCATCACCCAAATTAATGACGGGTCGGCGTCATCCTCTGTCATACGCTCAAACATGTTTTTAAGATCTAACTCCATTTGCTCCATCTGCTGCATTCTAGTGACGGCTTTTAGTTCCTCATTACGGTACGTGTCTAAAAACGCAATATGTGAGTCAATTTTTTGAACATCTTGAGGTGTGACATCGACAGTAATACTCGGATGAATCATATTATATTTTGATAGAAAGATAGTTAGTAAGTTATTAAATGTTTCACGATCCCCTACTTCAACAGTCTCCTTCAATTGTCCAAACGTCGACATAATCGAATCTTCCATTTCCGTCCACATCGGCTGATGCTCAGAACTCATCGCATCTACCACCAGACGAAATTGAGTAACCCGATTAATTCTTTCTTCGAAACTTAGCGAAGTAGAATTAACAGCTTCTATAGCTGAATCATGAGTTAAGCTAATAATTCTAAGCTCATCCAGCGAAAAAGATTGTTCACGCTGATTCATTCGTAGGAATTCATTTGAAAAATGAGTTAATAATTGCTTCGCATCCTCGTATCTTTCTTGCTTCACCATTTGTAGGGCCTGGTCCGAAATTTGATTAAGCTTATCCCAATTTTCTTCGTTGGAGGTAGCATTTATGGATATAGGATGAATCATAACTATAAAGCAGACTACACATATTATTCTAAAAATTTTCATACTTGTCCCTCCTCAAACATCTATTAAAATGTATGAGAGATTGGACAAGAGTAGACCAACTTTTTACCTTAATTCAGCAG
>NZ_JBALOX010000249.1:0-1004 GCF_036965165.1 Bacillus sp. JJ1521
AATATCCATTGTCACAAGATCTGGTTTTGTCTCTTTGTATTTTTCAACAGCTTCAAGTCCATTTTCAGCTTCCGCCACCACTTCGTGATCACCTTTAACTAATATGTCTGTGAGAGTAAGTCTCATAAATTTCGCATCATCAACTACTAAGATTCTAGCCACTGTACAGGTCCTCCTTGAAAGCACTTCTTAAGGTAACTAATTCGACTAAAAACCTGTAAATCCTCCAAAGATAGCACTTGCATATGCGATAATTTTTGTCATCCAGTCAAAATACAGTATAACTCCCATAACAATCATTGCATATCCACCAATTTTTACTATCTTCATACTGTTTTTTCGAATCCATTGTAAACGACCAATGAAAAATGAAAGCACAAGGAATGGAATGGAGAATCCTAATGAATACAACACCATATATAGCATTGCAGAGTCTGGATTTGTTCCAGCAAGTGCGATTACTGACATTAAAATTGGCCCCATACAAGGTGTCCACCCCGCAGCAAAAGCCATTCCGATAAAGATCGATCCAATATATCCAGCTGGTCGATGTTTAAATTCAATTTTACGGTCCCTCATTAAGAATCCTGGTTTAATGATTCCAAGTACAAAAAGACCAAAGAAAATAATAAAAATTGCTCCGATTTGACGAATTAAGTCTTTATAATCACTAAAAATTTGGCCGACAAAGGATGTTCCAAAGCCGAGCATCACGAAAATAATTGAAAAACCAACTAAAAAGAATATTGTATGTAAAATACTCCGTTTTTGCAGCATTGCATTTTCTGATTTTAATTCGCTTACAGATGCGCCTGTTATATACGATAAAAATGCTGGATATAACGGTAAACAACAAGGTGAGATAAAGGATAAAAATCCGGCACCAAAAGCAAGGAACACATTTACATCTGCCATTTTAACAACTCCTATAATCAAATGCGCCTTGGCGTATTTGCGCCCGATTTTTTTAGGCCCACAGGATGTGGGTCACAAAGACGTTGCCA
>NZ_JBALOX010000249.1:1017-1589 GCF_036965165.1 Bacillus sp. JJ1521
GCCACAGGACGTGGCGTTTTTAGTCTTTGATCCTTTGCTCGAAAAACTTCCTTTGAAAAATCGTGGCATCCGCCGAGGCTTTAACTTTATTCAGCCTAAATATGTGCCCTAACACAATATATCTATGCTTTTCCAATAGTCCCCACACTTATGGGTCTTCTTCTGAATAAAGTTTAGTCATTATTATTCTAGCAAAAATACTACAGTATTCATAATTATTAATATGAAAGTTTTGTGTCATCCAACTATCCGCTAGTTGAATATATTTCCAAATAAGTTCCTTGCCAACAATTTACCATTATATGTTATACTCAAAATAACTTGTCCATTCTGAATTTTAAAATCAAACGAAGGGGTTTTACCTTGTGTCTAAAGAACAACTTCTACATAAAATTGAACAAAAAAGAAACGAACTGGTTGAAATTGTCTTGAAACACGGTTTTACCGCTACGATCACCATTAAAGTTAGCCAAGATTTAGATAATCTTTTGAATCAATACAATGCTGGAAGAACACAAAAAAGCCTCTCATGGGTACCGCCCCCCAAAAGTTAAAGTAGTAAATCTAACTTT
>NZ_JBALOX010000250.1:0-3923 GCF_036965165.1 Bacillus sp. JJ1521
TACTTCTGACAGAATTATTAAATTTCAAAAACAATCCATTCAATCATCTTTTCGTATAGAAAAACTTATTAAGAAACATGCACTAGAAAAAATATAAATCATATATAAGTGATATCCCGTTTGAATGCTTGAGGAGGATATTATGAAACCTATGTTACCTAGTGAAAAATATTTCGGTAATTTAGAACTAGTTTATGCATTTTATGGGGCTATGCCTACAGGTGTTACTGTTTCAGAAACCGGTCGTACTTTCATTTGCTTTCCGAAATGGGGAGACGATGTTAAATTTACGGTGGGGGAAATGGTTGAGGATAAATTGCAGCCTTATCCTAATTTACAAACAAATTTGGTTAATCCCGAGAATATCACAATGACTTTCATCAGTGTCCAAAGTGTAGTTGCTGATGGAAGGGGAACGCTCTGGATATTAGATACAGCGGCACCCAATTTTTCTGAACCTATTAAAGGGGGGGCAAAATTAGTCGCTGTTGATTTAGAAACCAATTTAATAAGAAAAGTATATACCTTTACAGAAGATGTTGTCCTGCCTACAACTTATCTGAATGATGTCCGTTTTGATTTTCGTGTAGGAAAAGCAGGTTATGCCTATATAACGGATTCTTCTTCAAGAGGACCAGGAGCTATTATCGTCGTAGATTTATCAAATGGAAACGCGTTTAGACGGTTAAATGGGGCAAATTCAACTTCACCCGATCCCTATTTTTTACCGAAAGTAGAAGGTCAAATTTTAATGAATCGAAACAAAGACGGTTCAACTTCTCCATTTAGATTGGCATCTGATAGTCTTGCGATTTCTCCCGATGGAAAGATATTATTTTTTGCTCCACTAACCAGTCGTCATTTGTTCTCAATCTCAACAGAAGCCCTGAGAGACAGAACGATACCGGACATGGATTTACCTTATCATGTGGAGTATTGGGGAGAAAAAGGTGCGTCTGATGGAATGATCACCGATGCAAAGGGAACTGTTTATGCTGGAGATTATGAAAACAACAGTATCCGTAAGATATTGCCNNAACTATCGCACATGATCCGAGAATTTTGTGGCCGGATACTTTTTCAATTGGTCCGGATCAATATTTGTATGTCATTGTGAACCAATTACATCGACAGCCTAGATTTCATTATGGAAAAGACTTACGACAGAAACCTTATAGTTTACTTCGTATCAAAATTGATGAATTTCCTGCGCCTACCTTTTCATAATAAAAATAGTAAATTAATTGTTTTCATTATATAGTGCAAAACAAACAAGAGTAAGCAAGAAGTATTAACTTTATTTACTTCTGCCAAATAAACTCAAAATGGATTAATAGGAACAGTTTATTTGGTGAGTGTTAAACTGTTCCTGGAAATTTTTTATAATGTCGGTAAGTTCAATGCTGTATTGATATTATTTACATCCAAACTGATCTGTTCGTTTGTATCCCAAGCATGGTACCATCCTTTTTCTACCATATATCCGGATATTTGTTCATGCATATCAAGAGCTTCCACTAAATGGCGAGTGAGTATTTCTTTAATTTCTGGTGTTCCTGCCTCCGTAACTGCCATGGCATAATTTCTAACTCCACTTTTAGCTGAAATGAGTAGATCCATTGCAACCACTTGATCCGATAATGCGTCCATGCCAGTTAATGTTTCAATGATTGGATTCATGTTCATTCATCTCCTAATTTACTGCTTAGCGTTGGAAAGGATAGAAGCATATTCTTGTAATTGTCTCGTAGATACATCAATGTCTTGCTGCATAATATCTTTTAATAGCGGATCTGTAACTAATGCTCTCATTGTTTTGGATTTAGTTAAACAAGTGGTCTTAAATGCAGCTATCTCATGGACTTCAAGAACTTCATGTAAGGCATAATTCATTTTTTTATCTCCTTCCTCAAGGTTTCAACACGACTTTTATACAATCATCCATTTTGGTGTCAAAAATCTCATAGCCACGCTTTGCTTCACTAAGTGGAAGTACATGACTTACGACATCTCCTGGGTCAATTTTTCCGGTAGAAACTAATTCAAACATATATGGCATATAGTGAATCACAGGTGCTTGCCCAGAGCGGATATTGATATTTCGCTGCATAATATCTCCAAGAGGGAAACCATTATATCTACCGCCGTAAACGCCAGTAACTTGAATTGTCCCACCTTTACGCACTGCTTGTGTAGCCATGATAAACGCTCCTAATGCTCCACCTTGAAGTTTCATTCCGCTCGCAAGGAACTCTAAATCAGTCATTTTACCGTCCATACCAACTGCATCAATGACAACATCAGCGCCGCCCTTCGTCATTTCCTTCAAATGCATTCCCACATTTTCAAAGTGTTCAAAATTTACAATTTCAACATTGTTGGTACGTTTGGCGTGTTGCAAACGATAGTCTACATAATCTATGGCAATGACACGCTTTGCTCCTTTAAGCCAACAGAATTTTTGAGCAAAAAGGCCAACCGGACCACAGCCAAAAACAATTACAGTATCTCCATCCTTTACGCCTGCATTGTCAACACTCCAAAAACCAGTAGTCATCGCATCGGCAATAACTGCTAACTTTTCATCTGGTTCCTCACAAGTCTCTGGAATTTTGAAATGAGTAAAGTTGGCAAATGGTACTCTTAAATATTCAGCTTGCCCGCCTGGATAACCACCCGTTGTACCAGAATATCCAAAATAGGCACCCATATCACCATTATCATTAGAATTATCACATTGGCTTTCCAAATGGTTTTTACAATAAATACATTCCCCGCAGGCAATGTTAAAAGGAATAATAACACGATCCCCTTTTTTTACTTTCGTAACATTTGGTCCAACCTCTTCTACGATTCCCATTGGTTCATGACCAATAACATAGTTTTCTTGCAGGTTAGGAATCATTCCATGAATTAAATGTAAATCAGACCCACATATAGCTGTACTTGTTACTTTAATAATCATGTCATCTGGTTTTTCAATTTTTGGATCTGGAACTTCTTTGACTACAACATTTTTAATACCTTGATACGTTACTGCCTTCATTGGTTACAGCCTCCAGTGTTAGTGATCATCAGGTGTCCGGTCAAACATACCTTTTCTATTGGTCTCAACCGGGAAAAGATTCATTTTGCCCATCATCAATGTATTGTTGGCAGATAGTTGATCTAGTTTATACTGTTCACTTAGTTCGTATGGGTGGAACCATTTTTTATTAATCATTAGTTCTGTAATTTCTTGGTGCATGGCAATACCTTGCATTAAATGGTTTCGTAAGAGCGTTCTAACATCAGGTGATGCTGACTCCGTTAATGCTACGGCAATATTGCGAACACCTTCTTTGGCACGAAGAAGTAAATCCATTGCAAATGTGGTATCTGCTAGCTCTGGTACGTGTAGCGAGTTTATTGGGTCTAAATAGTCTTGGTTCAATGAATTTGCCTCCTTTTCAATTGATTATTGGTGTTGGCCGGTTTTGAGGAACAGGAGCTTCAAAAGGTGCACGTTGATAAATTGCCTGTAATTCCCCAAGCGCTTGTATGGATTGTTCAACATCTTTTTGCATTAATGCTCTCAAATCATGATCAAATACCAAGCCTTGCATTAGTTTTGATTTCGCTAAGCAAAGGGTTTTGAAATTTATAACTTCATGTAAATCCAATGATTCATGATCGGCTAATTTTTGATTATCCATTTCTAATAAACCTCCTTATTCGTTAATAGAATCAAATTGTATTGTTCCAAAAATAGGAGGGAAACATTCTTTAAGGTTTTTTTTATATTTGGTAAATTATCTTAAATGGTTGGAGTATTCATAAAGTGGGGGAAATTCATTTTTTTGTGATTGCTGAGGAAGATTGCTGCGGCGGTTTTGTTTTTCTTGTAGCTAAAAAAATGTTCAACCAGAAATATCTGGTTGAAC
>NZ_JBALOX010000251.1:0-5805 GCF_036965165.1 Bacillus sp. JJ1521
GTTTAACCCGAACCTTGATGTGCGGTTAGCAAGACAAATGATATTTGGCTCGATTGATGAAACAGCAACCACATGGGTCATGAACGAACAAAAATATGATTTGTCAGCCTTGGCAAAAGATGTTCATTCCTTATTAGTAAATGGTTGCGGAAAATCACACCTCTAGCATATAGAGGTGTGTACATTCATAAAATAGGAGGGATGCAGATGGAGTTTTTTAAGGTGAAAATAGATGAGTATATCGCGACTATTGCCTTTAATCGTCCTCCAGCAAATGCATTATCAACAGCTGTTTTGAAAGAGCTTACAAGTTTGCTAGATGATATCGAGTCTAATGATACTGTAAGAGTTTTAGTTATACATGGGGAAGGGCGATTCTTCTCAGCTGGGGCTGATATTAAAGAGTTTACGACAATCGACTCTGGTGAAGAATTTTCAAATCTTGCGAGAAAGGGTCAAACCTTATTTGAAAGAATGGAACAATTCCCAAAACCGATTATTGCGAGTATCCACGGAGCAGCTCTAGGCGGTGGCCTGGAACTAGCAATGGCATGTCACTTCCGTCTTGTGGGTGAAAAGGCAAAGCTTGGTTTACCTGAGTTACAGCTTGGACTAATCCCTGGATTTGCGGGTACAGCACGCTTACCACGCTACGTGGGAATTGCTAAAGCAGCACAAATGCTTTGGACTAGTGACCCAATTAGTGGTATAGAGGCCGTCAAGTATGGTTTGGCAAATCAGGCATTTCCTGAAGAAAAACTTCAAGAGGAAACGATGTCGATTGCTAAAAAGATTGCCCAGAAAAGCCCATTATCAATAAAAGCTACAATCGAATTATTAAATTCAATGAAGAATGAACAATATGAAGCAACGGTTAGGCGAGAAGCGATATTATTCGGGGAAATGTTTGTCTCAGAGGATGGACAAGAAGGAATAGCTGCTTTCATTGAAAAACGCAAGCCAAATTTTAACGGGAAATAATAGAATTCAAGTATCAAAGAAATTAAACGGGATACAAATATGGATTTTTCCACAATAAAGCACAAAACCTTAGGAGGGAATCACATGAACATCTTTGTTATTTTGAAGAGAACATTTGATACAGAAGAAAAAATCGTTGTAAACAATGGACTAATCAGTGAAGATGGTGCTGAATTTATTATTAACCCTTATGATGAATATGCGGTTGAAGAAGCTATTAGACTTCGTGATACAAACAGTGGAGAAGTAACGGTTATCACTGTTGCTACGACTGATGAAGCCGATAAGGAATTGCGTACAGCATTAGCAATGGGTGCAGACAAAGCCGTAATGATTAATACAGAAGATGATCTTGAAGATGGGGATCAATATACAACTGCTAAGATTTTAGCCGAGTACCTAAAAGATAAGAATGCAGATATCATTTTAGGTGGAAACGTTGCGATCGACGGAGGTTCAGGTCAGGTTGGTCCTCGCGTTGCTGGAATTTTAGATATTCCTTATGTAACAACAATTACAAAACTTGAAGTTGACGGTTCGAAAGTAACAGTAGTTAGGGACGTAGAAGGGGACTCAGAGGTTATTGAAACTTCATTACCGTTACTTGTTACATGTCAACAAGGATTAAATGAGCCTCGCTACCCATCCTTACCTGGAATTATGAAAGCAAAGAAGAAGCCACTTGAGGAGCTTGAGTTAGACGATTTAGATCTGGATGAAGATGATGTAGAAGCAAAAACAAAAACAATTGAAATCTATCTTCCACCTAAAAAGGAAGCAGGTAGGGTACTTGAAGGTGAGCTTGCAGATCAGGTCAAAGAACTAGTATCACTCCTTCATAATGAAGCAAAGGTAGTATAATTTTTTCGGATGCTTTTGTATGCGATTTCAATAAATTTACTCAACAAATCTAGGGGGTTACGCATAATGTCAAGAAAAGTTTTAGTTTTAGGGGAAGCACGTGATGGTGCATTACGTAACGTATCTTTTGAAGCAATTGCGGCCGGTAAAACAGTGGCAGAAGGTGGCGAAGTTGTTGCGGTTTTAGTTGGAGATTCCGTAAGCTCATTAGCAAATGAATTAATCCAATATGGTGCAGACAGGGTTGTAACAGTAGAAGATGCAAAATTAGGCTCATATACTCCGGACGGATTTTCACAAGCTTTGCTAGCTGTTATTGATGCCGAATCACCAGAAGGTTTAGTATTTGGACACACCTCTTTAGGAAAAGACCTATCACCAAAAATTGCAGGCAAACTTAATTCTGGTTTAATCTCAGATGTAACGGCTATTGAAATCTCAGGTGGGAACATTGTCTTTACTCGCCCAATCTATTCAGGCAAAGCATTTGAAAAGAAAATTGTGACGGACGGATTAATGATTGCAAGTGTTCGTCCGAATAATATTACCCCACTTGAAAAATACGAATCACGTTCTGGAGAAGTTTCTTCTCTGTCAGTTGACATTAAAGATTTACGTACGATTGTAAAGGAAGTAGTACGTAAGGCGACAGAAGGGGTTGATTTGTCTGAAGCGAAGGTTGTTATTGCAGGTGGACGTGGAGTGAAAAGCGCTGAGGGCTTTGAACCTTTGAAAGAATTAGCAAGTGTTCTTGGTGGGGCTGTTGGTGCTTCTCGCGGTGCATGTGATGCGGATTACTGTGACTATTCCCTTCAAATTGGTCAAACAGGTAAAGTTGTTACGCCAGATTTATATATCGCTTGTGGTATCTCGGGAGCAATCCAGCACTTAGCAGGAATGTCAAACTCTAAAGTAATCGTAGCAATCAACAAAGATCCTGAAGCAAACATCTTCAAGGTTGCAGATTATGGGATCGTTGGAGACTTATTCGAGGTTGTCCCAATGCTAACAGAAGAATTCAAGAAATTAAAAGTAAATGCTTAAAGTGTAATGGAGTTTTATTTATAGAGATTTTTTCCATTTCACCTTTGACGAAAAATATGGTATACTAATCAAGCGATGAGCTGAATTGCATAAGTCGAGTTGACACGCCTTTTGGCAAGGCACTATGTGGAGTGCTGTCTCTCGCCGCAATACGCAAAAGAGACGTCCTTCTAGGGCGTCTTTTTCTATTTTATATGAAATACACAAGACCTTTGGCTGAAGATGTCCATATACTCTTTTATTTTCATACATATCAGACTAATAAAATGGGGAAGATGATTGTGTATGTAGGATAATGTCTGATCTTATCATTTCTGATTTAGTTAACTGTTTATTTTGAAGCAAAACATTCGTAAAATGATTTTCCAGGTGGTATACTCTTGGTATAATTTCAAACTTGTAACATATTTAGGAGGGGTTAAAATGGCTATTACAAACGTAACGGACCAAAATTTTGACACAGAAACAAAAGAAGGATTAGTTTTAGCTGACTTCTGGGCACCTTGGTGTGGACCTTGTAAGATGATTGCTCCAGTATTAGAAGAATTAGATACTGAAATTGGAGACAAAGTAAAAATCGTAAAGCTTGATGTAGACGATAACCAAGAAACTGCAGCTAAGTTTGGCGTAATGAGCATCCCAACTTTACTTGTATTCAAAAACGGTGAAGTTGTAGATAAAGTAGTAGGCTACCAACCAAAAGAAGCATTAGCTGGAAGACTTGCTAATCANNACGTACAACTTCATCTTAAAAATGTTACAATATAAGGTACGGCATAACTGAACGCAAATGCGTACAATGGATTTTATTGCAGATGGAGTGGTGAATATGCACGATCATCTTAAAGAAAAATTAGCGATATTACCGGACCAGCCTGGCTGTTACTTAATGAAGGACAGGCAAGGGACCATTATTTATGTAGGAAAAGCAAAAGTATTAAAGAACCGTGTTCGGTCTTATTTTACAGGGTCGCATGATGGAAAAACATTGAGACTAGTAAATGAAATTGAGGACTTTGAATATATCGTAACCTCTTCAAATATTGAAGCTTTGCTACTAGAAATAAATTTAATCAAAAAACATGATCCGAAATACAATATCATGCTAAAGGATGATAAGACATATCCTTTTATTAAAATTACCGCTGAAAAACATCCTCGTTTATTAATTACGCGAAAAGTAAAGAAGGATAAAGGTAAGTATTTTGGACCGTATCCGAACGTCCTAGCAGCAACTGAAACAAAAAAACTATTAGATAGGATTTATCCTTTACGAAAATGTTCAACACTACCAGATAAAGTATGTTTGTATTATCATATCGGTCAATGTCTTGCACCTTGTGTAAACGAAATATCTGATGAAACAAATAAAAAAATGGTAGACGACATTATTCGTTTTCTTAATGGCGGTTATAAAGAAATCAAAGCAGAATTAACTGAAAAAATGTTAAAGGCTTCGGAAGAACTAGATTTCGAGAGAGCAAAAGAATATCGTGATCAAATTACAAATATTGAAACAACCATGGAAAAACAGAAGATGACCATGACCGATTTGATCGATCGTGATGTATTCGGTTATTCCTATGATAAAGGCTGGATGTGTGTTCAAGTCTTTTTCATTCGTCAAGGTAAATTAATAGAGCGGGATGTCTCATTATATCCTTTTTACAATGAGCCAGAACAAGATTTCCTTACATTCCTTGGACAATTCTATATGAAAGAAAATCATTTTAAACCAAAAGAAGTTCTACTACCAAGTTCAATTGAGCATGAAATTGCAGAGCAATTATTAGAGGTAAATGTTCAACAGCCGAGTCGAGGAAAGAAAAAACAACTGGTGGATTTAGCAACGAAAAATGCCAAAATCGCTTTAACGGAGAAATTTGCTCTAATTGAGCGCGATGAAGAGCGGACAATCAAAGCAGTTGAAAATTTAGGTCAACAATTGGGAATATACACTCCTCATCGGATTGAGGCATTTGATAACTCAAATATCCAAGGAACAGACCCGGTTTCAGCGATGATAGTTTTTACTGACGGAAAACCGGATAAAAAGGAATATAGAAAATATAAAATTAAATCCGTTCAAGGTCCTGATGATTATGAGTCGATGAGGGAGGTTGTGCGGAGAAGATATAGTCGCGCACTTAAAGAAAATCTTCCATTACCCGATCTAATTATCATTGACGGAGGTAAAGGTCATCTTGCTGCAGTAAGGGATATTCTTGAAAATGAGTTAGGTTTAGAAATCCCGTTAGCAGGTCTTGCGAAGGATGAGAAGCATAGGACTTCAGAGTTGTTGATTGGAGACCCACCTGAGATTGTGGAACTGCCAAGAAATAGCCAGGAGTTTTATCTTCTTCAACGAATTCAAGACGAAGTACACCGTTTTGCAATTACCTTCCATCGTCAAGTTCGCGGAAAAAGTGCTTTTCAATCTGTGCTTGATAATATTCCCGGGGTCGGTGAAAAACGGAAGAAAACTTTGTTAAAGCATTTTGGTTCGATCAAGAAGATGAAGGAAGCGAGTATTGAGGAAATTCAACAAGCCAATATTCCTCGTACTACTGCTGAAGCCATCTTTGAAAAATTAAAAGAATAGTCGTTGCTATTTTAAAAATACTCTGATATAATCCTAACTAATATAATAATACACTTCATTACGTTGAAGTGATGATAGAGGCGCGAGCTTTATCAGTACGCAATTGGAGGGGAATGAGCCCCTGCGATCATTGCTGAAAGGAAAGTTCGCCGAAGTGAACAAAGGTCTCATACCTTTTTTGCTGGTCTTATGTTTAAGAGACGTAAGATTGTCAAGATGAGTTAATCTTGGAGAGCTATCTCACGATGTGACACGTTGTTAATTTACGTATATCACAGCAATGAGAGAATCTCTCATTGCTGTTTTTTTATTTTATT
>NZ_JBALOX010000252.1:0-3614 GCF_036965165.1 Bacillus sp. JJ1521
GAACAAATTTTTTCGCATTTAATTCGATAAAAGCCTTCACACTATCTTCAGGTGAGATATGTGAGTCAGCCATAAACCATTCAGGTTCATAAGCGCCAATTGGCATAAACACGGTATCAATCGTATATCGATCAGCTATTTCCTTGAACCCAGGGAAATAGCCTGTATCACCAACAAAATAAAAGGTTTGATTTGCGGTTTGAAAAATCCACCCGCCCCAATGAGAAGTATTCATATCGTTCAGCGATCTTCTTGTCCAATGCTGAGCCGGGACAAATTGAATATTTAGCCCTTTGTATTCAGTCGTTTCCCACCATTTCATCTCGGTTACATTTTGAAAGCCTTTTTTTATAAAAAGCGACTTCAAACCTTCTGGGACAAAATATTGTGGGTTTCCTCGGATTTTTTTTAACGTTGGAAAATCAAGATGGTCGTAATGGCCATGGGATATCACCACAACATCAATTTCCGGCAGCTCTTCCAATGGAATTCCCGGTTCGGTTAATCGCTTCTCAAAACCCATACGCTTTGCCCATACCGGATCGGTAAGGATATTTAGCCCATTAAGTTGAAGCAAAAAAGTAGAATGTCCAATCCACGTATAGGATATTTGACTTCTGTTCTCCTTTAGTTCTTGAACCCTTTTGTTTGAACATTGGGGTATATTTTTTGTTAAATCTTTCACTTTACTTCGTCTTTCTTTTTGCCACTTTCGCATATCCCGAAACGTTTTTTTGTTCGTTACATTATTTAAATTGCTATATCTAGTTTTCATAAACTCTCCTTTTGAACAGATTGCAAAATTTCAAATAGATAGATTTATTTATATTATACAATAGAACGAATTTTTCATAAAATAATCATAAGACTTGCCACCAATATCAATGATGCTCTAACACACGTCAGAAAGTCCATTTATTGCTATTTCACAAAATACCCTGCTATCGCCGGAAACGACAAATGTTCCTTCCTCATCTCCCAAAAAGTCATCACTTTATAGTCTCTTACTATCTGTGTTGATAGTGAATATGGATGACAATTTAGCGGTGTATGATGAAATGTTTTTGCGAAAAATTCAATTGCCTCTTGTTCAGTTGCTGCAAAGATAAACACAAATTCGTGCTGATTCTTTTTCAATGAATACACCCCGATTTTATGAAACCCTAATACATTACTTTCAATCATTTCCCTTACCTTCTCATGGTCTGCGATATTTAAATCTAATTTGGCGGAATTATCCTCTAATGAAATTTTGCCTTCCTGGACCAAATGATGAATGTAATGGGCAAGACTGATTTCTTCATAGCATAATGCATCAATATATAAGTCCTTCACTTTCATGTAGTTCCCACCCTTTTTATTATCTATTGTTCTATCAATCCCGTAAATTCGTTGTATTTAACATGAATGGTTCCAACTGGTCCATTACGGTTTTTGGAGACGATGATTTCAAGAAATGGATTGTCAGTTTCCTTGTCATAATACTTTTCGCGATAGAGGAAAAGGATCACGTCTGCATCCTGTTCAATGCTTCCCGATTCACTGATATCAGACATCATCGGGCGTTTTTCATTTCTCGTTTCCACAGAACGGTTTAACTGTGCTAAACAAATTACAGGGCAATCAAAATCCTTGGCCATTGTTTTTAGATTCCTAGATATCTCGGTTATTTGTAGATGGGCGTTGCCTCCGTATAGTTCGCTAGAGTGGATTAGGGTTAGATAATCTATGAAAATAATTGGTTTCATGTTTGGAAATTGATGCAGCATTTTTCGTGTCTTTGCTCTCATTTCTGATACGGTTTGACCAGCACCATCGAAAATTTGGATATTTGTTTCGTTCAGATAGCCAATTATATCTGCCAAGCGATCTTTTTGACTTTGGCTTAACATTTTCGCGGGATCCCTCATTTTTAACCGATTGTAGCCGCCAGTTGAGGCTATTAATCGAGAGGTGATCAGTCTTTCAGGCATTTCCAATGAAAAGACAATAGGCAAATAGCCTGCCCACCCTGCTTGCTTTGCAAAATGCAGCATTACGTCAGTTTTCCCCATGGATGGTCGTGCTGCTAGAATGGTAACCTCTCCATCCTGGAAACCGCCTGTCATTTCGTCTAGCTTTTTGATACCGGTTGAGGCCAATTTTAAAACCTCTTGCTCCTGCCAGGGTGCATCAAACATATGGACTAACGCTTGATTTAAAGGTGTATGATCGTTCATCTTCACTTGGTTGATTTTGTCCAATTCAGCTATTACTTTTGAAATCTCCCAATTCCCCATATTGGCAAGTGTCAAGATGTTCTTCTTTTCCCGCTCCTTCCAAAGGTCAATGATAAGCGCTTCAAATTCTTCAAATTTTTCAACATCCGCATGTGAGAGCAGGCTTGATAGATAGGACATTCCACCGAAGTTATAAAGATCAGGGATCGTTGTTAACGAAATCAAATCGATACTCTTGCCTTTATTGCTAAAGTCAACCATCCTCCGCATCAATTCTTGATGAGTAACCTGCTCTAGCTGTTCAGGACCAATCACGGTATCTTTGATTAAATAATTTGCCTTGATTAAACACCCTAAATAGGCCATTTCTGCAAAATTCATCAGTCCTCACCTGCCGTTGGATCAAATTGATAATGACCTGGTATTGCTCGACCTTTTTGAAGGGCTATGGGTGATTGTGTTTGCATTTTGCTCTCGTTATATAAATCAATTTCTTCAACTGTGAGCAATGACTCGTTTTCCCAGTTTCTCAGAATACCCACTACATAGTTCAGTCGCCGCTTATTATTTGCACAGGCAATTTCCAGCGCTTTTATAATCACATTTTTCGGATTCAAAAAACGAGAATCATCTAACCAGGTTAACAACCGCTCTTTGGCGTTCATGTTCGACAAACCAAACCCATTTTGATCCCAACACTCCACAATTTCACCGATCGCTTCTGTTTTGGATGGGTTCGCTATATTTGTGTAAAAACCTTGTTGTTGTTTTTTATTTTCTTTTTCTTTTTGATTTTCTTTTTGTCCACGTATCGTATCACGACACGTCGACGTATCGTTAAAACGTATGTTCGCACCGTTAGATTGAGTCATTATCCCATCTTGAGATACGTGAGAAAATGGCTCCGTTTCAGCTTCCAATTGGTTTTCAAAAAAAGATTCATAGACAGCTAAGATATCTTTTTGATCGATGTTCTCAGCCACATACTCAATCATTGAAAGATCCTCCACTTCTTCTAACTCCGAGACGATACAATCCATCATCGGTTTCCCGGCTTTAAACAAATTGTATTTACCCCAGTTTCGAATCGCGAGTTCTCTCGTTTTTGAATTGTAGCGAATCATCTGGTGATGATTCATCAAACGATCCATCAATGCATGTATGGTTTCAATGGAATAACCCATATCAAAAGCCATTTCTTTTTTCGTAATTCGATAGATTCCGATTTGGGTTGTTTGGGGATTCGTTAGGAGATATAAGAAGAAATATTTGTCCTCAGGCGTCATTTCCTCCGAAACAACGGGATTTTTCCAAAAATTAGTGCGCACCATTCTGTACTTTGCCATCTTTACTCACAATCCTTCCTTTTGGGTCAGAGGGACAGGTTCCGCGTCC
>NZ_JBALOX010000252.1:3653-3822 GCF_036965165.1 Bacillus sp. JJ1521
GACAGGTTCCGCGTCCCAATTAATAACGCAGACCCTAAAATAAAATTTGAAATACCCCTCGTCATTGTTATAGAAAGGAGTTTTAGAAAAAGGTGCATCATTAATTGTGGAAATTTTGTGACAAGATGATTGTGCCTAAAAATAGGTTACAGAACGACAAAAAAGCAGC
>NZ_JBALOX010000253.1:0-231 GCF_036965165.1 Bacillus sp. JJ1521
GTTAGATGAATTAGAAAATTTAAAAGGTTATATTTTTTTGAATTAAAAATAATCGATTATTTATTATTTTTAATTTCAACTATCTAACTGCAGTAGGAGGTTTGAAGATGATTATTTGGTTTAATGACCCGAAAGGAGAAAATCTGCAACTTACCGGAGGAAAAGGAGCAAGTTTGTCAAAAATGGCAAGAGCAGAGTTGCCGATCCCAGAAGGATTTGTTGTATCAACAC
>NZ_JBALOX010000253.1:238-11935 GCF_036965165.1 Bacillus sp. JJ1521
TGAAAATGAATTAGCAAACTTAAACTCAGAGGATGAGGAGGCAGCCAAAAAAGCATCATCAGTGATTCGTTCAGCAATCGAATCATTAAAGATACCTGCATCGTTAGAGTTAGAAATTGCCTCATCTTATGAAAGACTATGTCCAGATAATGGACCGGTTGCAGTTCGTTCCAGCGCAACTGCTGAAGATTTGCCAGAAGCAAGCTTCGCCGGCCAACAGGAAACCTATTTGGGTGTTGTTACTAAAGAACAAGTATTACACCGCGTAAAGTGTTGCTGGGCTTCATGCTTTACAGATCGGGCGATTGCCTATCGGGTTCGCCATCAAATCAAACATGAAGAGGTTGCAAGTGCGGTTGTTATTCAAAAATTAGTTGATGCCGACAAAGCAGGTGTTATGTTTACCATTAACCCGGTAACAAAAGGCGATGAAGTGATTATCGAAGCCTGTTGGGGATTAGGAGAGGCGCTAGTATCGGGGGAGATAACACCTGATCAGTACATAGTCGAAAAACAATCAAACAAATTATTGATGGCAAATGTTTTGCCAAAAACCCATATGATTGTTCGAAGTGAACATGAAGTGAAACAAAAACCTGTGCCACCTGATAAGGTTCGTGCGCAAGTGTTAAATAGTAATGAATTAAATCGATTAAACAAGGTAGCATCAAATCTTGAAGACTTTTTTGGGTCACCTCAAGATGTAGAATGGGCCATTAAATTAGGGAAGGTTTATCTCCTTCAGAGTCGCCCGATAACAACAATTTAAAGGAAGTGTTTTAAATGGAATGGCTTGAAGCAGCCCAAGAGTCCCCGCTTAAAAAAACTGTTTTAAGGGACCATGTAAAAAACTTTATATTAGAAGCGATTATAAATGGAAACTTACAACCAGGTGACCGTATTGTTGAAACGCAAATTGCGAAGACTTTAGGAATTAGCCAAGGACCAGTTCGTGAAGCTCTACGGGAACTTGAAAAAACGGGGGTACTTCATTCAGAACCGTATCGGGGTTCTTTTGTAAAAGAACTAACTGAAAAAGAAATAACTGAGCGTTCCATTGTTCGTGCTTCTTTAGAGGAAACTGCTATTCGATTGGCAATAGCAAGGGTCACGGAAGACGATATTAACCAATTAAAAGCAATTATTAATGAAATGGTAAATGCAGCTAAAGCTGTTGATGCAGCTAAATCAATTGGCTTTAATGTCGACTTTCATCGCAAAATTGTGGAATTATCGGGGAATGAATTTTTATTAGCGATGTGGGAGGATATTCATCCAAGTACGTGGACAACTATTACGACTCATGTTGTTAAAAAAGAGCTAGTGGAATTAGCGGAAAGACATAATGAAGTTTTAGATTCGATCATCTCGGGGGATCCAGATATAGCTGTTAAAGTTATACGCCAACATATAGTTGGGCTAACCTCTACTACTCCTTAAACTTGGCATTTTGGCCAATTGGCCTTTGCATATATTGTTATCAATTTAAGGGGGAATCTGAATGACAGTAAAAGTGAATTCAAGGGAAATTTTGGGACAGTTTTTAGGAAATGAAAAATTTCCAATTAAGTGGGGAAACGAAAGTGACAAAGATGAATTTTGGTGGTTCGACGATCTTCACGTTCCCCGCCCAGTATCTCCACTATATTTTGACATTGGTGGCTGGTGGGGGGGAACATGTGAATACATGTTCCGTCGTTTCGGTGTGCCATTCGGAAAAGAGTGGAATGCATTAAATGTAAACGGTTACTTATATACTTCAGTGAAGCGAAGAGATCCTGAAGAAGAAGAAAGATTAGCTCCATATTTCGGAATGATGCTGCCAATCTATGCAACTCGCTTCCTTGGATGGTGGGAGGAACGGTATCTTCCTGAGATTAAGAAGAATCTAGAGTACCTTGATAATTTCCCTTATGAAAATTCTAGTATTCCAGAAATGATGGTCTTATTTGAGGATGCAATTGACATTCAGGAAAGGCATTTCCGAATTCATTGGATTTTAAATTTAGCACAATTTGCTGCACATTCACAATTCAGCAATATTGCGGTTGAGGTTGCCGGTGAAGATGCTGGCCAGTTTGTTGGAAAGGTTCTCGTATCTACTAAAGATAAAAACTGGGAATCTTCAAAAGAATTATATGATATTAAGGAAAAAATTAAAGCTGATTCAGAGCTAAAGGCGATACTCACAGAGCAGGATACGATTGAAAATATACAAACCGCATTAGCAAAATCAGAAAAAGGACAGGCAATTTTAGATGAAATTAATAGATATAAGGATGAGTATGGATACAAGGCGATTTTTACTCATGAATATATTTATGAACTTTGGAAGGAAAACCCTGCTCCAATTTATGAAACATTGCGAAACTATATTGATTCCGATTATGACTATTACCAAGATAATAAGAAGGTAGCGGTAGAGCAGGAGTTAGCAATTAATGAATTACGATCTCGCATTCAAAATGAGGATGACCTTAAAAAGTTCAATGATGCACTTGAATTAGCCTTAGCAATGAATCCATTAACACCGGATCACCATTTTTATATCGACCAGGGCACATATGCTCGTATGAGAATTGCATTTAAGGAAATTGGTAAGAAATTTGTAAATCGTGGGGATCTCAATGATTCAGAGGATGTCTTTTATCTTGTGTATGACGAAATTCGCCATTTAGCTGCTGTTCCAGATGCGTTTGATGCAAAAGCACTTGTGGCCCAACGCAGACAGGAGCAGGATGAGGCACAAGCGGTTAGTCCTCGTGATTGGGTTGGAACCGCCGATCATTGGGCCTTAAATGAACAAGTTTATGCTGGAGTTTGGGGCTATCCTGAACGATTTGAATTATCAAAAACAAAAGATCAAGAAACTAGTGAAATTAAAGGCCTTGCAGCTTCAAGTGGGGTAGTAGAAGGTGTAGCACGTTATATTAGTAGTCCGGACGATTTTGACAAACTTCAACAAGGGGAAATTCTTGTATGTAGAATGACAAATCCTGCATGGACATTGTTATTTAGTAAAATTTCCGGTCTAGTAACTGATTCTGGTGGTGTCCTTTCTCACCCAGCGGTGATCGCAAGGGAATATGGAGTTCCAGCGGTTACAAGTACATTAGATGGAACAGCCAAAATTAAATCTGGTCAAAGAATCCGTGTAGACGGAAGCAGTGGTGTGGTGACAATTCTCGACTGACTTTTTTAAGATGCTGGGTCGTTGCAGCGACTCAGTATCTGTTTCAACCCACACCAGTGCTCCCGACATTTAAGTATAAAGGTATATAAAAAAATTAACAAGGGAGGCGCATTTAGATGTCACGTCAAATCATAGATTTAAGTTTAACAATTGGTCCAGATATGCAAACTTTTCCAAGGGTAGCTAAACCAATAATTGCTCAAGTCGAAAGTCATGCTGAATTTGCCAATAACATAGGTGCTACCAAGTATGGGGAAGAATGGTTAACCGCTCATTGCGTCATTGTTCAAGGTGATCATATTGGTACACATATGGATTCACTTCGCCATATGAGAGGAGACGGTCCCGGAGCAGAAGGTATACCAGTAGAGTATTGTTTCGGGGACGGAGTTCGATTAGATTTTCGTCATAAAGAACCAGGAAGTCTAATCACTGTAGAGGATATCAAGCAAGCGGAGAAAGACATTAACTATGGAATTAAAGAAAGAGATATTGTTCTAATTTGGACTGGGGCAGGTGCTTTCAATCAGGAAGAGCGTTATCATCGCGATTTTGCGGGAATGAGTAAAGAAGCAACGATCTATTTGGTTGAAAAAGGGGTTAAAGTCATGGGATGTGATGCTCCAACCTTTGATCCGCCAGTATGGTCGATGTTTGAAAAGAAGCTTTTTTGGGAAGCACATAAAGTTATGCTAACACATGAGTATTATCATCTTGAAAACATGATGAACTTTGAAAACATCCCTTCGTCACATGGGTTCTTATTATCTGTATTGCCAATCAAATGGGAAGGTGCCACTGGGGCAGCGGTTCGAGCTGTTGCCATAATTGAAGAATAGTATATTTGAAGGATTAAATAGGGGGAAGAACGATGAAAATTGAACACTCTATTCAATTAACTGCAGAACGAGATGTTGTATGGGATTGGGTAACTACTATCGAACGTGTTGCTGAATGCATTCCAGGTGTTGAGAATATGAAGGTTATCGAAATCAATAAACATTACAGTGCATTAGCAACTGATAGAGTCGGACCATTTAAAGTTTCTTTTCCTATGGAATTATCATTAGAAGAAGCAAAATTTCCATTAATGAAAATCAAAGCATGGGGTCAAGACAAAATCACAAAAACACACGTTCAATTAGAACTCTTTGTTGAAGTAAATAAAAATGAATCTGAAGGATCGGATCTTAACTTAAAAGTAGACTTACAGATGAAAGGAAAGATTGCAACTCTTGGTCAAGGAATGGTCAATCGAAAGTTTACCGAAAAGGTTGAAGACTTTGCGAAAAATTTAACCGCTGTGCTCGAGGGAGGCCAACAAAATGCTTCAGCCCTTTAGCCTAATTAAAGCAAAAAGTATCGATGATGCAGTCGATCTAAAGGCTAAATTAGGGGAAGATGCTGCATTTTATGCTGGAGGTACAGAATTACTACAGGTTTTAAAAGAAGGAATGCTTGAATACGAAAATTTAATAGGTTTACGTTCATTAAACGAACTAAACTTTGTTGAAATAGATGAAAACAATAAAAAATTAAGAATAGGCGCTTTATCAACACATGCGGAAATTGCAAACTCTCCCATTGTAAAAAAATATCAACCTACTTTTGCGCAATTAGAGAATAATATAGGAAATATTCGAATCCGAACGGCGGGTACCATTGGTGGAAACCTTGCGTTTGCAGAACCAAGATCAGACCCAGGTGCATACTTAGTAGCCGCGGAAGCAGATATCAATACAATTTCGGCAAATGGAACTAGACGAATTCCAATGAGTGATTTTTGGTTAGGACCATTTGAAACCGCGCTTGAGGAAGGAGAAATGATTACTTCCATTGAGGTTCCGTTTTTAAGTGAACGTACTGGATCGTCCTATCAAAAATTTTCAATTGTGGAGTTTCCAATGGCAGGAGTTGCAGTCATCTTACGTTTAGATCCTAACCTGGAGGCAATTACTGATTCAAAAATCGTTGTCGCAGCAACTAACCCAATACCTACCCGATTGGCTACAATGGAAGCTTTATTTGTAGGAAAAAGCATCGAAGTAGTTGAGAAGGATATTGATTGGTGGGTGGAAGGGATTACGCCAGAAATGGATGCAGTTGATGATAATGATGGGAGTGCTGAATATAAAACACATGTTGTTGCATCACTTTTAAGAGATGCTGTGCGAGAAGCCTTTATCAAAGGAAAGGAGGGGATAGGATAATGAACAAGCACAATATCACTAGCACTGTTAATGGGGAGCAGGTAAATATTGATGTAAATGCATCGGACTTATTAATCGACGTTCTAAGGGATAGAGGATTAATCAGTATAAAATTAGCTTGTGATATGCAAGTGTGTGGGGCATGCACCGTATTGTTGGATGGAAAACCGTATAGTGCATGTACAACACTAGCGATTGAAATGGATGGAAAAGATATTTTAACAACGGAAGGATTAGCAGATGGAGAAAACCTTCACATCATACAACAAGCGTTTATGGATAAGGGTGCACTTCAATGTGGATTTTGTACGTCAGGAATTATGCTATCCTCCCTCGCTTTACTAAAGGAAAATGCGAACCCATCCGAGGATGAAATTAAGCACTATCTGCATGGAAATATTTGTAGATGTACAGGTTATTCAACTATAGTCGAGGCAGTACAACAAGCAGCATCCAAGCAGCAGCGGGAAGGAGTAAAGATTTATGATTAAATCTGGAGTTCCGAAAGCTGAATCAAGTATTGGTCGAAAAATTCCACGTAAGGATTATCGTGCCAGGGTATTGGCTAAGCAGCCTTTTCCAAGTGATATACGAGTGGATGGAATGCTTGATTCAGCTATTGTTAGAAGCCCGTTTGCACATGCTGAAATAGAATCAATTGATATCATGGAAGCGCTGAAAGTGCCTGGTGTTATTTGTGTGCTTACCAAAGATGATTTAAAAGACTTGGATCCCTATTACGGACCTGTTTTTCGTGACCAACCTGTACTTGCCATTGATCGAGTGCGTTACGAAGGGGAGCCAGTTGCCGCGGTTGTAGCAATTGATAAAAAAACAGCTTATATGGCTGCTAGTTTAATAGATGTTTCTTATAATCCAATACCAGTAGTTGATTCCATTGAGGCCGCTTTAGATCCTGATGCTCCTAAGGTTCAAACGGAAACATTCAAGGGTGGCCACTATAACAAAGTGTTAACAAATACTGATCCTAGCAATTCATCAAATATTGCTTATAAGTTTGATTATGAACGTGGAAATGTAACAACTGTATTTAAAGCTGCTGATTTTGTAATTGAAAATGAGTACCAGGTACCAATCATCCACCATTTTCCACTTGAACCTATTCATACTGTAGCAAAATATGATGAATCTGGAGTTACGGTATGGACTGGAACCCAAACAGCAGCTGTAGTAAGACAGGACCTAGCTTTGATTTTTGGTTTACCCCAAGCAAAGGTACGTGTTATTTCAATCCCAATGGGTGGTTCATTTGGGGCGAAAGCATTTACGAAAATAGAACCTTTAGCTGCTGTACTATCCAAGAAAGCTGGTAGACCTGTTAGGGTTGCCTTATCGATGCAAGATACAGCAAAGACAATTCGTAGAGCGGGCGCAAGAGTGAAAATTAAAAGTGGTGTACAAAAAGACGGTTCGATTGTTGCAAGGTCGGTGAATATTGATTATCAAATCGGTGCTTATGCCGATTGTGGACCTCGTGTTGCCCAAAAAGGTGGCTATGTTTCAGCCGGCCCATATCGCATTCCTAATTTGGAAATTCATTCTCGGGCTATTTATTCAAATACACCACCAAGTGGAGCGTATCGAGGGTTCGGAGTGCCACAAGCAACATGGGCTTATGAACAACATACTGATGAAGTTGCGAAAACACTAAACATGGATCCGGTTGAATTCCGTTTGAAAAACCTATTAAAGCGTGGAGAGCAATATGCTGAAGGAGATACTCCGATGGATTCAGATTTAGCCCCTGTTTTAAAGGATTTAACAGATGAACTTGGTTGGAACCAACCACTAAAACCTTGGCGAGGAAGAGGCGTTGCTGTTTCTTTTAAACCAAGTCAAGCTCCATCCGAATCTACTGCGGTAGCAAGATTACACGGAGATGGAAGTGTTTCAATTTTAATGGGAACGGCTGAAATGGGGCAAGGCTCTCTAAGTGTGATGGCACAAATTGCTTCGGAAGAATTACATATCCCACTAAACCGTGTTTTTGTTACACACCCTGATACGGCAATGGTTCCATTTGACTCAACAACAACAGCAAGTCGATCAACGGTTGCAATGGGAAGTGCAATCCAAGATGCTGCAAAAAAAATCAAAGAGAAATTGGTGAAACGAGCGGCATCATTTTTAAATGTTTCAACTGATGAAATTAAGATTGAAAATGGAAAGATACGTGCAAGAGAGCTCCAATTAGAAATTTCAGAACTACTCATGCAGACGAAACAACAATATGGAATAGAAATTTGCGAAGTGGGTCAATTCCTTTTAACACCAACTAAAGCCCCTTTGGGAGGTTCAACACCTTTTTGGGAGCCTTGTTGGGTTGCTACAGAAGTTGAAGTCGAACCAACGACAGGAAGAGTGAAAATAATCAAACTATTAACAGCGGTTGATGCGGGTAAGGCAATCAATCTCCAGCAGGTAGAAGGTCAAGATATCGGTTCATCGATGCAAGGCATTGGAGCTGCACTATATGAGCAGATGATCTTTGAGGATGGGGTATTAAGCAATCCTTCATTAGTTCAATATCGTGTCCCTCTTTTCAATGACCTTCCGGAGGATTTCCGTTCCCGAGTAATCGAAAACGGAGATGGTCCTGGGCCATTTGGGGCAAAGGGTGTTGGCGAAGGTGGCTTAATGGGTGTGCCGGCAGCAGTTGGAAATGCAGTTGCGCAAGCAATTGGGACACGTGTTAATCAACTTCCACTAACGCCTGAAAGAGTTTGGAAGGCGATTGAAGACAGAGGTGATTTAGAATGACACTCTATGTTCATTTTGTAAGACATGGAGAAGTTGCTTCACATCAAGGTGATGTCCCAATTACTGAAGATGGAGCTAAATTTGCCCGAAAAATAGGAGCTTTATTTGGCGAAAAAATAATGAATTCTGAAAAGGTAACGTTTCTTTATGCATCAACGAATCGAACACGTCAAACAGCAGAAATGATGCGTAAAGGTATTCTTGATAAGCTTCAGGAACGTGAGCTAGAAGAGGTAGACTTATCTGAACCAACGGTAGAAGATGCCATTCGGAACCCGGACATCTATTTAGGAGGGTTACGGGTGGAAATGGTTTCAACTCCTGAAGCGCTAGCAGAACAAACCAAATCGGTTGGATTAAATGTGAATCACGTAAAAACAGTACCCTTTTGGCCACAGTTTTGGGAAAGTCCAGACCGGATAGGTTACTGGCTCGGGTTTGATGATCCACCAGGAGAAAACACATTGACTGTTGCTCGTCGGTTAATGAAATTTGCGGAAAGCTTGGAGGCTTTACCAGGTGATGAGACACGCCGATTTATTTGTGTTACACATTCACCTGTATTACGAGCTTTTTTAAATACCTATTTGCTAGAGAAAGACCTTGGAGAGCCAGAATACTGTGAAACGATTGATATGACCTATGAATCTGACGGCTCTTGTACAATTCGTTATCGTGATTTCATAAAAACAATAAATAACTTTCAAACTATTTAGGAGGAAAAATAAATGATCGTATTAGTAGCGAAATATCACTGTAAACCAGGTAAAGGGGACGAAGTACAACAGTATCTTAATGATATGAAACCATTAGTAGAAGAATATGAAAAAGGTTGTCCTGTCTATTATGCGAATCGTTCGCAGGAAAATCCAGATCTTTTCTTATTGTATGAGCAATATGTTGATCAAGCTGCATTAGAGGGACATCGTGAAACACCTCATTTCCAAGAAATTATTGAAGGGAAAATTATTCCACTTTTAGAAAAGCGTGAACGAGAGGTTTATAACTTAGTAGAGTAGACATTTATTAGGAGGTGATCACATGAAGTTAATCTCATATCAAATTCCAACAATCGATGGTCCGAAAGTACGAATTGGTGCAGTTGACGGTTCTGTAGCAGTTGACTTGGCTGGTGCATATCGATTGAATTTACTTGCAAAAGGTTTACCAAATAGTGCCGCATTAAGAATTAGTTCTGCACTTTTACCTAATGATATGGTTGCTTTTATTGAAAATGATGAAGCGGGTATGGAGGCGGCTCAAACAGCACTTTCCAGGGCAATTGAGAGTGGTGATGAAGTAGGACCAGAAGGAGAACAAATAATTCTTCCACTGGATGAAATCAAACTTCTTCCACCTGTTACAAGTCCACCTATGCTAAGAGATTTTATGGCTTTTGAAACACATTTAAAAAATATTTATCCTAGATTAGGACGAGAAATTCCACCAGAATGGTATGAGATGCCAGCCTATTATAAAGGTAATCCTAGCAGTTTATCTACACATGGTGATGAAATTCCTATGCCATCTCATGCAACAGAAATGGATTTTGAGTTTGAGCTCGGCCTTATTATTGGTCGCGGTGGTAAAAATATTCAACGTGAAAATGCAATGGATCATGTGTTTGGCTTAACAATCTATAACGACTTTAGTGCAAGGCAAATTCAATCTAAAGAACTTGCCATTGGTTTAGGCCCTGCAAAAGCAAAAGACTTTTCAAAGGGTAATGCATTAGGGCCGTGGATTGTAACGATGGATGAAATTAAAGATGTTTATAATTTAGCAATGAAAGCGAAAGTAAACGATGAAGTATGGTGTGACGAAAATTCCGGTAGTATACATTGGAAGTTTGAGGACTTAATTGCACATGCTTCATGGGAAGAATACCTTCAATCAGGGGATGTGCTGGGGTCCGGAACAATTGGTTGGGGTTCTGGTCATGAACGAGGGCAATATTTATACCCAGGTGATCGAGTAGAGTTAGAGGTTGAAGGTATTGGTACTTTAACAAATACGATTGCCGCTAGGGAAGAATAAAAGAATTAGAAAATTGGTCCATGAAGACGTTCGTCCATTTATGGACCAATTTACTTTAATTTCTATAAGTTAAAAGGTTAAAAGGTTTCGGAGGTGACATTTTATGCGAAAGTTGATACTAGGATTAGAAAAATGTTTAGCCGAAAAGAAAACTGCAGTAATTGCTACCATAATCAAAACAGAAGGGTCCACCTATCAGCCAGTTGGAGCCCGAAGTTTAATTATGGTTGACGGTCAAATTGAAGGTCTAGTCAGTGGTGGGTGTGTAGAGAATGATTTGATAGAACGGGTATCTAGCATCATTGAAAACTATCATTCTGAAATATTATATTATGATTTTCGCTCAGAATTTGATCTCATTTGGGGTATGGGTCTAGGGTGTGACGGAGCCGTAGAAATTTTTCTGCAGCCATATGACCCTGTAAATCACCTTAAGGATGCAGAAGAAATCTATCATTTCATGAAACAGCGTGACCAAACTGAACAGAGTTACCAAATCGCTACAGTGATTCAATCTGCTAATGATAGTAAATGTCCTGTTGGGTTGATACAAATTTTACCGTCATTTGAAGAAGTTCAACTGAAAAAATCAACACTTTGCGAAATAGTGATCAATGGGACACAAACCGTTAGCTTCATTGAACAAGTAGAGCCACGACCGCATGTAACGATTTTTGGGGCGGGTCCGGATGTTGTACCTGTTGTGAAACAATTGGCCAAAATAAATTGGAAAACAACTATAGTTGATCATCGCCCGCAATACGCAACATCTGTTCATTTTCCTGAAGCAAATGAGGTAATCCTTACCAGCCGAAACGGTTATGAATCAATGAAAATGAAAGAAAACACCTTTGTCATTATCATGACTCATAATTTTGAAGTCGATGTTAGTGTCTTACGGAGCCTTTCCAAAGAAAATGTTCAGTATATTGGCATTTTAGGTGCACATAGACGGATTTATAAGCTACTTGATGAATTAAAGGATTCTGAAATGGATGTCTTTACGGCAAATAAAGTCCATTCCCCGATTGGTCTTGATATTGGAGCACAATCACCAGAAGAAATAGCGCTTAGCATTGTGTCTGAATTGCTTGCTGTCAAAAATAAGAAGAATGCTAGTCAAAGGGTTGTAGCAACGAATGAATATCGGCCACTCGTACAAAGGTGTTAGGAATGACCACAATTAAAGAAGGAAATCGAATCCCATTATTTTGTATGGTCACATTACTTTTTTGGGTTTCCATGTATACTTGTGTTCCAATTTTAGCCGCCTATTTGGAGCATTTAGGTGCTTCATATAAAATGGCTGGTCTTGTCGTTGGAATGTATGGTCTAACCCAAATGTTACTTCGAATCCCTGTTGGTGTAATTTCCGACCGCCTGCATATACGAAAAATATTTATTATTTTTGGTATTCTATTTTCTATTTTATCGGGTATCGGCATCCTTTTCATCCAAGAAGTTTCATGGATTTTA
>NZ_JBALOX010000253.1:11946-20512 GCF_036965165.1 Bacillus sp. JJ1521
ACCTGGGTTGATTTTACTATTTTATTTGTAAGTTATTATATGAAAGAACAGACGACTGAAGCTATTGGGAAGATTACTTTTTATAACATGAGCGGGCAAATGTTAGGGATTTTAATTGGCGGATGGGTTGCGGATCTATATGGTTTTGAAGCAGCCTTTCTATTAGGTGGAGTAATAGGAGCACTTGGTTTAGTAGGGGCATTTTTTATTATTGAAAATAAGGAAGAAAATGATCAAAAAATAACAATGAGAGGGGTTATTGAGGTAGCAAGTGATAAAACACTTGTTATTGTCTCTTCTCTAGCAATTTTATTCCAATTATTAGCTTTCGCAACTGTGTTTGGATTCACCCCTGTTTATGCACAAAATTTGGGTGCTTCAAAATTTGATATGGGGTTACTTACATTTTTCTCTACGTTCCCAATGGCAATTGCCGCATGGATTGGTGGAGGCTATCTATCAAGATATTTTGGAGAGAAAACAGTTGTTATTGCAGGTTTTGTATTCATTGGACTATTTACAATTGTAATCCCTTTTGTAGGGAGTATCTTTTTGTTAATTATCACACAATGTCTTGCTGGATTAGGAAGAGGTTTTGTTTCTCCCATTCTAATGTCAATGAGTATAAAACACATGGACTCTGGAAAACGAGCAACAGCGATGGGGTTTTATCAAGCCATCTACGGTTTAGGCATGTTTATCGGTCCATTGTTTATGGGAGTCATTGGAGATTGGCTAACCTTGGAGCAAGGATTTATTATACTTGGATTATTGGGTTGTTTTACAGCAATCCTTACCTACTTTATGTTAAAACATGTCGTTGAAACTCAAGTGATCTTTAGTGAAGAGAGAAATATAACCGGATAATAATGACTTTATGAGGTTGATTTTATCAACACAAAAGGAGGAATAGAAAGTGGAAATACATAAATTATACATTGATGGTCAATGGGTGGAAGCTGAAGAATTTCAAGAATTACTTTCCCCTTATAATCAAGAGCTTGTGGCCCAAATTCCTGTCGCAAATAAAAATCACGTTGAGCAGGCGATAACAAGTGCACAAAAGGCAACTAAAGTGATGAGAGGTTTAAGTGCTGCTGAACGTTCTGAAATCCTGGAGAAGGTATCTCAAATTATGTCCGAAAGAAAAGAAGAATGTGCACTGATTTTGGCAACTGAAAATGCCAAGCCTTTAAAAGCCGCAAGAGCAGAAATAGCACGTACGATTGAAACATATAAGTTTGCAGCTGAAGAAGCGAAACGAATACACGGTGAAACAGTGCCTTTAGGTGCAGCAAAAGGAGGCAAAAATCGCTTTGGCTATGTGAAGAAAGAGCCATTGGGCGTTATTGCAGCGATAACTCCTTTTAACTTTCCTTTTAACCTAACAGCACATAAATTAGGACCAGCATTTGCAGCAGGGAATACAGTTGTTCTTAAGCCTGCATCTCAGACTCCATTAAGCGGCTTTATGACAGCTAAAATATTTGAAGAAGCAGGGCTTCCGGATGGTGCCTTAAACGTGGTCACCGGTAAAGGGGGAGTAGTTGGTGATTTATTAGTTACAGACTCTCGTATCAAAATGGTTACTTTTACAGGAAGTGTGCCTGTAGGTTTGGGTATTAAGGAAAAAGCTGGTTTAAAACGTGTAACATTAGAATTGGGATCAAATGCCGGTGTAATTGTAGAGGATACTGATGATTTAGACGCGGTTGCAGCACGATGTGTAGAAGGGGCCTTTAATTTCTCAGGTCAAGTATGTATCTCTGTACAACGAATCTTTGTGAAAGAAAATCTATTAGAAACATTTATTGAAAAAATGAGGGCTCATGCAAAAAAATTGGTAATAGGCGATCCAAAATCAGAGGATACGGATATTTCTGCTTTAATTAATCCTGGTGAAACAGATCGGATTGAAAGTTGGATAATAGAAGCAGTAAACGGTGGAGCAACAATTGCCTATGGTGGGAAAAGAGTGGGGAATGCATTTGAACCAACCCTTGTAGTAAATGGTGGAAAAAACTTATCAATCTCGTGTAATGAAGCCTTTGGACCAATCGTTGTAGTTAATCCATATAAATCATGGGACGAAGCGATAGATTTAGTGAATGATTCAGAGTATGGTTTACAAGCTGGGGTCTATACAACCAATCTCCAAAAAGCGTTTGATGCGGCAGAGCGTTTAGAAGTTGGCGGGGTAATTATTAATGATATACCATCTTTCCGCGTAGATAATATGCCATATGGTGGTGTGAAGAATAGCGGAGTAGGTAAAGAAGGCATAAAATATTCTGTTGAGGAAATGACAGAATCAAAATTCGTTTCTTTTAAGTTATAACTAAAATTACGGATGCTTTTTTATAAATAAGAAAAGCGTCCTCTTTTATTGTTACTAATGTCCTTAACAAAACCTGTTGACCTAATTAGTTAGGAAAGAAGGAACCGAGGTGGTTCCTTTCGCAATTAGTGATTATTTGGGTTTTTTAGTTGAGATTTACTTCCACGATTGGAGTTGTATTTCTTTCCTTTGTTATTATCTCCACTAGTGAACTCTTGGCCAAATTCTGTTTCTAATTTACCACCGCTGCTAGGGGAATTTTGATTTTGACTGCCTTTATTAATACGCTTTGTCAACATTTACACCTCCATTTCAACTCAAATGCATTCTCAATGTCCTTGATCTGGCGAGTTATTTCCTTTTTTGACTTTTCATTTTGTTCATTTCAAGTTCCGCAGCATATTCTTCTTGGGATTTTCCTTGCTTGAAACTTTCAGACTGGATTTTTCTGAACTTATTATCATTTAGATTAGGCACGTTAGCATCTCCTTTTGTATGTAAGTATATTTCATGTTATGAGTATTCCTTGTCTCCTCCAAAGCCACTCCTCTTATTTCGATATTCCATCTTTTACCTCTCTTCTTCCTCACCTGCTTACAAATTTTTAATCTACTTATCCACTTAACAAACATAATCCACAACTCCATTCAAATGTTATCAACAATACCCACAATATCCACAGGTGGTATTTATTTTATCCACATATACCACAACCAGCCGACCTGAATAGACTAAATTCTGACTTTTCCGTTGACGTATGTTTTGGAGAGGTGTAATATATACTTTATCTTGGTAGTATATTAGCGAACTAAAGTAAAATGAAATTTTGGGAAAAGTATGAGAAAATAGATATATACAAACTTTGGTGGTGAAGAAAATCGTGTTTATGTTTGAAAAACCGTTAGGGATGAGAGATACATTGCCGGCTTTATATGCAGCGAAAAAGAAAATTCGTGATGCGATGTCTTCTCAAATTGAAGGCTGGGGCTATCAATTTATTGAGACTCCAACGCTTGAATATTATGAAACAATTGGTGAGGCGTCGGCGATCCTCGACCGTCAACTATTTAAATTATTGGATTCACAGGGACATACACTCGTCCTTCGACCTGATATGACAGCACCAATTGCACGTGTAGCAGCGTCCCGTTTATATAAAGGGGAATACCCATTACGTATCGCATACTCGGCAAATGTGTTCCGCGCCCAGCAGCATGAAGGTGGAAGACCTGCAGAATTTGAGCAAATCGGAATTGAGTTTATTGGCGATACGACAACAAGCGCAGATGCAGAGGTCATTTCTCTTATGATTGCAGCGCTTAAGCAAGCGGGACTTACTAATTTTACAGTACCCATTGGCCATATAGGCTATGTTAGGGCATTGTTTATGGAGATTGTCGGAAATGGAGCAAGAGCCGATGCTCTACAACGCTATTTATATGAAAAAAATTACGTAGGCTACAGAGAGCATGTGAAAAGCTTGCCGCTCTCTTCGATTGATAAACAACGGTTACTTTCTCTTTTACAATTAAGAGGAAATGAAACAAAAATTGCAAAAGCAAAAGAATTAGTCGAATGTGAAAAAGGAAAAAAAGCGGCGGAAGAACTTGAAATGCTGTGGAAAAAATTAGAGGCATTCGGAGTAACAGAGCATATTAAAATTGACTTCAATCTTGTCAGCCATATGAGCTACTACACGGGCATTCTTTTTGAGATTTACGCGGAGAATGTCGGCTTTTTAGTTGGAAACGGTGGTCGCTATGATCATTTATTTGAAAAATTTGATCGTCCTGCACCTGCAACTGGCTTTGGAATTCGGATTGACCGACTACTGGAAGCACTTGATCTACCACAGGATGAACCTGAAATTCATTGTGTAATATTTAGTGCGGAACAGCGAGAAGATGCCATCCGTTTTGCAATGAGTAAGCGAGAACAGGGTGAGAGAGTCATTCTTCAGGATATCGCTGGAATCAAGGATGTTGATGCGTGTACGAGCGCATTTGCGAAGAACACCTTTTTCTTAGGAACTTCAAGAAAGGAGGAGGCTTAAAATGACCGACAAACTAACAATAGCGATGCCGAAGGGACGAATTTTTGAAGAAGCGGCACAGCTTTTACAAAAAGCAGGCTATAAGCTTCCACCTGAATTTGAGGATTCTAGAAAATTGATTATCGATGTTCCCGATGAGCCATTTCGATTTATGCTTGCAAAACCAACGGATGTGACCACTTATGTTGAGCATGGCGTGGCAGACCTTGGGATTGCCGGGAAAGATGTGATGCTTGAGGAAGAGCGAGACGTATATGAAGTGCTTGATTTGCAAATTAGCGAATGTTATCTAGCAGTTGCAGGGCTTCCAGATGTGAAGGTAAAGGGTCCCGTAACAAAAATAGCGACAAAATACCCTAATATTGCATCAAGCTATTATCGCGAAAATGGTGAACAGGTGGAAATCATTAAATTGAATGGTTCCATCGAGCTCGCTCCTTTAATTGGATTGGCTGACCGAATTGTGGATATCGTATCGACAGGACGAACTTTAAAGGAAAACGGATTAGTGGAGCTTGAACATATTGCGGACATCACTTCACGCCTGATCGTAAATCCAGTGAGCTATCGCTTAAAGGATCAGCAAATCGACGAAATCGTAGAGCGTCTTTCAAAAGTCGTATAACTTTATTCAGCATTTATCTACAGGTCCATGTAAATTGAAATATAGAATGCAGTATACAGGTCCAAGATTAGGCTGAATAAAGTTAAGCCTCCGGCGGATGCCACAGATTTTCAAAGGTAGTTTTTCGCGTAGGCGCGAAAAAATCTGGGCGCAAATACGCCTTGGCGTATTTGATTAATCAAGAAAGGATCAACAGATTATGCGAATTGAACGTGTAACCAATACTGTTTCACTGAAGCGGACCATTGATAGCGGGACTGAAGAACAGAGAAAAATAGTCATAGAAATACTTGCAGAAGTGCAAAAAGAAGGGGATAACGCCCTTCGTTACTATACTGAAAAATTTGATGGAGTTTTCCTTGATGAGTTAAAAGTCACCGATTCAGATATTAAAGAAGCCTATCAAAAACTAGACGAGAATCTTGTTCCGATCATTAAAGAAGCAGCTGAAAATATCAGGGATTATCATAGTCGGCAGGTTAGGCAATCATGGATGACGATGAAGATTAATGGTACGATTCTTGGTCAAAAAATCACCCCCCTTGATGCTGTTGGTGTTTATGTGCCAGGTGGGAAAGCGGCCTATCCATCATCCGTACTAATGAATGTCATTCCAGCACAGGTAGCAGGCGTCGAGCGAATCGTGATGGTGTCACCACCTGGTAAGGACGGCACAATTCCAGCGGGGGTTTTAGTCGCAGCTGATATCCTCGGTGTGAAGGAAATCTACAAGGTTGGCGGTGCCCAGGCAGTTGGGGCGTTGGCATTTGGAACGAAAACCATCAAGCCTGTTGATAAAATCGTCGGACCAGGAAATATTTTTGTCGCACTTGCGAAGCGTGAAGTGTACGGGAATGTGGATATCGACATGATTGCAGGACCAAGTGAAATAGTGGTGCTAGCAGATGAAACAGCATTACCAAACGAAGTAGCGGCAGATTTATTATCCCAAGCAGAGCATGATGAACGTGCATCTAGCATCCTTGTAACACCATCAATGGAGCTTTCCGAAGCAGTTTCCGAAGAAGTTGAAAAACAACTTGCCCTGCTTCCTCGTAAGGATATCGCTCGGGCTTCAATTAATGATTTTGGTGCCATTTATGTCACTAGCAACCTAGACGAGGCAATCAAGGTTGTAAACGAACTTGCCCCTGAACATCTTGAGATTGTGACGAAGGAGCCAATGGAGCAGGTAGGAAAAATCAAACATGCTGGTGCGATTTTTATCGGTCGTTATAGCTCAGAGCCTGTTGGAGACTACTTTGCTGGTCCAAACCATGTTCTTCCGACAAATGGAACCGCACGCTTTTCAAGTCCATTAAGTGTGGATGATTTTACGAAAAAATCAAGTATTATTTCATATAGCAAACAAGCAATCGAAGAGAACGGTTCAAAAATAGCTGCCTTTGCAAGACTTGAAGGGTTAGAAGCACATGCCAGAGCCGTTGAGGAACGATTAAAATAATTCACAAAATTCCAGATTCAACTGTGGGTATTGTGGACAATAATCCAAGAAACCAAGCAATACCAAGCATTTAACGAAGATTTTAAAATTGTGGATAACGGTAGGTGTAATCATGACTAGACAATCAAAAGTTGAACGTAAAACAAATGAAACAGATATCAAACTAGATTTTTCGGTAGATGGAGAAGGAATCTCGAATCTTGATACGGGTGTACCATTTATGTCCCACATGCTCGACCTTTTTACAAAGCACGGACATTTTAACCTGACAGTTGATGCAAAAGGTGATACTGAAATTGACGATCACCATACAACAGAAGATATTGGAATTTGTTTAGGACAAGCATTACGTGAGGCACTCGGTGATAAAAAAGGAATTAAGCGCTACGGAAATGCGTTCGTTCCAATGGATGAAGCACTTGCACAGGTTGTCATCGACCTTGGAAATCGTCCACATTTTGAATTAAAAGCTGATTTCCCAAGCTCCCGTGTTGGTACATTTGATACGGAACTCGTGCATGAATTTTTATGGAAGCTTGCATTAGAAGCGAGAATCAACCTCCACGTAATTGTTCACTACGGTCACAATACACATCACATGATCGAGGCGATTTTTAAAGCATTAGGTCGTGCGTTAGATGAGGCAACTATGGTCGACCCACGAGTTAAGGGGGTCCCATCAACGAAAGGGATGTTATAGATGATTGGTATCATCGATTATGGCATGGGGAATTTATATAGCGTTTCTAAGGCGCTTGAGCGGATGAATTATAAATACTTCATTTCAAGCATACCAGACGAACTCGTAAAAGCAGACGGTCTGCTTTTACCAGGTGTTGGTTCCTTTAAGGATGCGATGGGGATTTTACATGAAAAAGGGTTAGTCACTTTTATTAAAGATTCCGTAGCAAAAGGGACACCACTCCTTGGAATTTGTCTTGGCATGCAGCTTTTGTTTGAAGAAAGTGAAGAAAACGGACTAACAAAGGGCCTTGGCCTTTTAAAAGGAAGGATCACGAAAATCCCAGGTGTAACAGCAAGTGGTGAAACCTATAAGGTGCCACATATGGGGTGGAATGACCTTGAGCTAAAAAATGCATCTCCGCTCTTACAGGGTATAGGGGCAGGTCATGTCTATTTTGTTCATTCCTATTATGCGACAACTAACAATGAGAATGTGATCGCAAGCAGTACCTATGATGTTGAGGTTCCAGCAGTTGTCGGAATAGGAAAGGTATTTGGAACCCAGTTTCATCCCGAAAAAAGCAGTGACTTAGGGTTAAAAATTCTCCAAAACTTCGCTGCAATCGTAGAAAAGAAGGTGACGATATGAGTACTTTTACAATTTACCCTGCAATCGATATGCGTGGCGGCAAATGCGTTCGATTGCTACAAGGGGATTATAATAAGGAAACAGTGTATGGTAATTCACCATTTGATATGGCAAAAGCATTTGCTGATGCGGGCGCAGAGTGGATTCATATGGTGGACTTAGATGGGGCAAAAGCTGGCAAACGAGTAAATGACAATTACGTGATTGAGGTTGCGAACAAGCTCGCCGCGAAAGTTCAAATCGGCGGTGGTATTCGAACGGAAGAGGATGTTGCCTACTATATTGAAAATGGCGTAGACCGTGTAATTTTAGGAAGTGCCGCAATCTCAGACCCCGATTTCGTAAAGGAAATGCTTAAAAAATACAAAGAAAAAATCGCAATTGGCATTGATGCGAAAGATGGATATGTGGCAACGGAAGGATGGTTAAACACTTCTTCAGTAAAAGCCACTGATTTGGGTGTTGAGCTAGCAAATGCCGGAGCGCAAACGTTTATTTTTACCGATATCGCAACAGATGGCATGCTTAGCGGCCCGAACATTGACGCAGTTGCGACCCTTGCTGATGCCACAGGAAAACAAGTAATTGCTTCAGGTGGAGTTAGCTCAATCGATGACTTAAAAGCATTAAGCAAGCTAGCGGACCAAGGTGTTTCTGGTGCAATTGTCGGAAAAGCGATTTATACCAATCAATTTACCGTCGAAAAGGCGCTGGAAGAGGTGAAAGGCTGATGATCACAAAAAGAATAATTC
>NZ_JBALOX010000254.1:0-4754 GCF_036965165.1 Bacillus sp. JJ1521
CTTGTGCTTGTCGCCGATTAGCAGGCGCCTGGAGCTTTTCTTTTAATCTACGACAATATAACCAATCATCGGTCCGTTATTTTCTTTGTCTGAGTGATTTAAACAAATGATGCGGTACATGCCTTCATCCTTAAAATTTGCTTTAACAGTAATTTCTTCGCCTTTTTTAACTGTGCCTTTAATGTCTGTACCCTCGATATAGAAGGAGTGCTCCTTGCCATTTACACCGTAAATAATGAAGGATACTTCCTGACCTTGAGGAACATAGACAGTTCCTGGATTCCAAAAATAGGATTCAATTTCCTTGCCATCATCTGTCTTTGACTTTAGTTCTCCTGTTGTAATATGTATCACAACATCGTTTTTAGCAGCTTGTGGGGCAATAGTGGGAATGATTTCTGGCTGTAGCCATACCCATCCTCCAACCAATACCACTGCAGCAACAAAAGCGGTAACAATCCAGCTCCTTTTAATCACTATAAATTTCATAATCAACCCTCCTATAGTTTGTCTCCCTATAATGTATGCTTGACCCACCATAAAACTTGTCTACAATTTTTCAAAAATTCAAAAAGGAGTTTCAAAAATTATGTAGAATACTATACATAACTTGGACTTTGCGCCTCTTAAAAGATAGATTTGAAAGGACTTGACTTGAATGAATCCTGTGTTTGGAGAACTCGTATACTACCTCGAGAGCAATTTATCTATTTTTTTAAAATCATGGAAAGATAAGACCGTGATGTCCGAGAATGATGTTCATAAGGACAAATTAGTACTAAACGGTTTAACGATGTTTGAAATGATCAAAAACTCATTGCTCAATCCGATTGATGAAGAAAAATTAAAATTGTTTGCTTATAAACTAGCTGAAGAACGAGTTGCGGCGAATATTAATATTGGGGAATTCGTTTATAATGTAAACCTAGGTAGAAGTGAAATTTTAAAATACATATATAGATCTAATATTGATCATGACCGATTAGACCCTGTTTTTGAAGAGGTCAATCGGATATTTGACTTATTTTCATACTATGCAGTTTCCAAATATACAGAAATGAAAGAAAAACAGCTGCAAGAAAAAATTCAATACATCGATCAGAGTCACCAGGAGCGTCTTACGATTTTAGGTCAAATGGCATCTACCTTTGTTCATGAGTTCCGAAACCCACTTACCGCAGTAATTGGCTTTGTGAAATTAATCGGTAATGATAACCCAGACATAAAATATTTAGATATTATTAGTCATGAGTTAAATCAGCTAAACTATAAAATATCGCAGTTCTTGCATGTTTCCAAAAAGGAATTAATTGAGAACAAAGAAAATGAAGTTTCGTTACTTGATTTATTTACAGAGATAACTGAGTTCATTTATGCGAGTATTTTAGATAGTGATGTAAAGGTTCATATCGATATAGAATCCGACATACATATAACCGTTAATGAGGATGAAATTAGACAGGTTTTGTTAAATATTTTAATGAACTCGATTGATGCTTTAAAACAAAGGGATATTGACCGTAACATCTGGATTAAAGGACATCATATAGATAACCATATCGTTGTTTCTATTATTAACAATGGGCCTGCCATTCCAAAGGAGTCGGTTGATACGATCTTTGAACCATTTTATACAACTAAGGAATTCGGAACTGGAATTGGACTTTTTGTATGTAAAAAAATTATTGAAAAACACGGTGGCACAATTGGATGTACGTCAAATTCAAATGTAACGGAATTTAAAATTGTCTTACCCCTTAACGAACAGTAAAACTCGGTTAAGCGGGGTTTTTTTATGTCTAGCTTCAGCGCCTAGCCCCTCGAGGTCATAAGCCAATCCGTCAAGAAGGATAAACTGCATCCTTCTCGCCGGCTTTTCTTATGCTTGTCGGGGCTGAGCAAGGCGCTTCAGCATTTCTTTTATGCCTAAAAATCGGAATCGTGTATAATAGAAAGCGTGAATTGGAGGAATTGAAATGAAATCACTTGTTCTTGCAGAAAAACCTTCTGTTGGAAGAGACATTGCCCGTGTTTTAAATTGTCATAAAAAGGGTAACGGCTTTTTCGAAGGGGAAAAATATATTGTGACATGGGCGTTGGGGCATCTTGTCACGTTAGCAGACCCTGAAAAATATGGAGACCAATATAAATCATGGAAGTTAGAAGACTTACCGATTATTCCGAACCCTTTAAGTCTTGTTGTCATTAAACAAACAGGAAAACAATATAGTGCGGTTAAAACACAAATGCATCGTAAGGATGTCAATGAAATTATTATCGCAACAGATGCTGGCCGTGAAGGTGAGCTTGTAGCGAGATGGATCATTGAGAAATCAAACACCAAGAAGCCAATCAAACGTTTATGGATTTCATCTGTTACAGATAAAGCAATTAAACAAGGCTTTGCCACTTTAAAAAATGGCAAGGAATACGAGAATCTGTATTCTTCTGCTGTTGCTCGTGCCGAAGCTGACTGGTTGGTTGGAATTAATGCGACACGAGCCTTAACAACAAAGTTTAATGCGCAGCTTTCATGTGGGAGAGTGCAGACACCAACTTTGGCGATTATTGCAAAACGTGAGGAAGAAATTAAGAGTTTTAAGCCGATACCATATTATGAAATAAAAGCAGTAACGGACAGCATAACCTTAAAATGGCAGAATGAAAAAACGAAAGAACAACGTATTTTTAAAAAGGAAGTTTCTTCATCAATTGTTCGTTCACTTCAAGGGCAGGAAACAAAAATCGTCGATGTACAAACTTCACAAAAGAAATCCTATGCACCGCAGCTTTATGATTTAACAGAGCTTCAGCGCGAAGCAAATAAACGGTTCGGGTTTTCAGCAAAAGAGACCTTAAATGTTCTCCAAAAGCTGTATGAACAACATAAGCTTGTTACGTATCCTCGTACCGATTCAAAATATCTTTCAACAGATATCATTGATACACTAAAGGATCGTATTGAAGGATGCATGGTGCAGCCATATGCTAAGCTTGGTGCAAAGATCTTGAAAAATGGAATAAAGACGAATAAATCATTCATCGATAATAGCAAGGTGACCGATCACCATGCGATTATTCCGACTGAGGAGCGTCCAAATCTACAAGCATTATCAGCGAAGGAAGAAAAAATTTATGACTTGATAGTTAAGCGATTCTTAGCTGTATTTCTTCCACCATATACGTATGAACAAAAGAACGTTCAAGCACGTATTGGTAATGAGCAATTTGTTGCAAAAGGCATTACCGTTATTTCATTAGGTTGGAAAGAAGTCATCACTTCAATCGACGAAAATGAGGATGAAGGTCAAATTCCAGCATCCATTCAACCAGGAATGAGCCTGAAAACCCTTTCTGTAAAGGAAATTGAAAAAGAAACTCAGCCACCAAAGCCATTTAATGAAGGTACCTTACTTTCAGCGATGGAAAACCCTGCAAAATACATGGCGGGGGAAAGTAAGGATTTAATTGATACAATCGGGAAGACAGGTGGACTCGGTACGGTTGCAACTCGTGCGGATATTATCGATAAGTTATTCAATACTTTTTTAATCGAAAAAAGAGGTCAAGATATCCACATTACAAATAAAGGAAAGCAGCTATTAGAGCTTGTTCCAGATGACTTGCAATCCCCAGTGTTATCAGCTGAGTGGGAACAAAAGCTTGAACAAATTGCTAAAGGACGTTTGAAAAAGAATGCGTTCATCTCAGATATTAAACAATACACAAAGGAAGTTGTCACAGATATAAAATCAAGCGATTCAAAATTCAAGCATGACAATATCACAGGAACAAAATGCCCAGACTGTGGAAAATTAATGCTTGAGGTCAATGGGAAAAAGGGAAAAATGCTCGTTTGCCAGGACCGTGAATGTGGTCACCGTAAAAACATTGCAAGACTGACAAACGCAAGATGCCCGAACTGTCATAAGAAGTTGGAATTGCGAGGGGAAGGGGAAGGACAATTATTCGTATGTAAATGCGGGCATCGAGAAAAACTATCGGCCTTCAACGACCGTCGCAAAAAGAACCAATCAGGAAAACTATCCAAAAAAGAAGTATCAAACTACATGAAAAAACAAGAAAAAGAAGAACCAATAAATACAGCACTAGCCGATGCCTTGGCAAAACTAAAGTTTGATAAGTAGGAAAACGGAGACGGTTCTCGTGGTCCCAAATAACAGAAACCTGAGTCTAGACGAGGCTCAGGTTTCTTGATGATTATTCTTTCTTTTGTTTGTGCTGAAATAAAAATGGTAAGGGGTAATTATATGAGATCTGAACAAGAAATGATGAACCTAATATTGAATGTAGCTAGAAAAGACAATCGGATTCGCGCTGTATACATGAATGGCTCAAGAACAAACCCGAATGTTCCTGAAGACATTTTCCAAGATTATGATATTGTATATGTGGTTTCAGAAACTGAATCATTTATAAAGAATGAGGGCTGGATTCACATTTTTGGAGAATTGCTTATGGTACAGGAGCCGGATAAAAATGGTCAACCGTTGAGCGGTCGAAAAGAATTCAATCATTCCTACGGTTATTTAATGCTTTTTGAGGATGGAAATCGAATAGACTTACATATAGAAACTAAAGAAAAAATGCTTGAGGTATATGGAAATGACAAACTCACTGTTCCATTATTAGATAAAGACAATATTTTACCACTAATTCCTGCTCCAAACGATATTGATTATCATGTCAAAAAGCCTAGTAAAACTCAGTACTTTAGTTGTTGCAATGATTTT
>NZ_JBALOX010000255.1:0-3220 GCF_036965165.1 Bacillus sp. JJ1521
TCGTTGTGCTATTTATCTTATTGATAATTGTTGGCGCTGCTTACATTCGTTAATTATATATACAGACACATAAATTAGGAGGTTCCTTTCACAAATAGTGAAGGAGCCTATTTTCTGCTTGCAATAAAAAAGATTATATAAAGGGAATTAGGTTTATTATAAAATTATTATGTTAACTTAATAACTTTTTGAATAGATATTTACTTAAAAAACAAATGATAAAAGGTATATGACTTTATCGAGGTGAGAGTATGGTCAATGAATATGATGTTATCATAATCGGTGGCGGAATAGCTGGTTTGCAGGCGGCGATTCAACTTGGAAGATACAAACATAACATAGCAGTCATTGATTCAAATGACGGGCGTTCCACAATCTGTAGAAACTACCATAATATCTTAGGCTGGCCAGATGGAGTCAGTGGAGAAACATTGAGAAATCTAGGAAAAATACATGCCGAGCGTTACGGTGCTACTTTTATTCAAAATGAAGTAATTAAAATTGAAAAAAATGATGATACTTTTCAAATCAAATGTCGAGGTGGCGATACATTTGCTGCAAAACGATTGCTATTGGCAACCGGCATAAAGGAGAATATTCCTTCCATTAAAAATATTTATAAATGCCTAGGTATAAGCGTATATGTTTGTCCTGACTGTGACGGTTATGAAGTTATTGACAAGCATGTGATTGTGATCGGGTCAGGAAATCCTGGAGCAAGCATGGCAATTACTCTAGCTTATTTTACAAGAGACATCACTTTCATCAATCATGATTGGAGTAAGCTTGATAACGAAGCGATGACCATGTTAGAGCAAAAGGGGATTACATATCATCAGGATGAAGTAGATGAGATTTTGCTGGATGAAAGCACCTCGGATTTTACAGGTGTAAAATTGAAAAGTGGCAATATCATTCAAGGTCACCGGGGATTTTTGGGTTTTGCCGGAAATGTGGTTCGTTCAGAACTCGCTAAACAGCTTGCCATTGAACGTTTGGAAAATAAACATATCATCGTAGACCCTAGAACCAAAATGACGAATATTCAGCATGTGTGGGCAGCCGGAGACATTGCCGTCCATTCCGAGCAAACCACTATCGCTATGGGGGATGGCATGCAGGCAGCCATCTGGATTCATAAAAGTCTTTTGAATGAAAAAACCTGCGAATAACGCAATTATCATTCCTGTCATACATATGATGTATTAATAGGCATTTTACTCATATAAGCGCTTACATCGTAATCAGTAATACATTTTGGCGAGGAGGGTTCGTATGGACGATACCCGCTTGATTAAACCTTTATTGGATAAGGATTATCCGATGATCAGCCATGGGGATGGAATTTATTTATATGATACAAACGGAAAAAAATACATCGACGGTTCATCCGGGGCCATCACAGCAAGTATCGGTCATGGCGTGAAGGAAATCATTGAAGAAATCGAAAAACAGGCTCAGAAAATCTCATTTGTTTACAGGTCACAATTCACAAGTGACCCCGCTGAAAAATTAGCAAAAAAACTGAGTGACTTGGCAAAAGGCGGTGAATACTGGTCTTTTTTTGTGAACAGCGGATCTGAGGCAACGGAAACCGCAATGAAAATAGCCATTCAATATTGGCAGGAAAAAGGCATCAAAGGAAAAAACAAAATATTATCGCGCTGGATGAGCTATCACGGAATCACAATTGGCGCGCTTTCGATGTCCGGTCACACCGGAAGAAGAGCCCGCTTTGTTTCACTATTAGAGGATTTTCCAACGATACAGCCACCATACTGCTTCCGCTGTCCGTTTAACACTACCTATCCGACTTGCAAGCATATGTGTGCAACAGAGCTGGAACAAGCGATCAACCGAATTGGTGCTGACCATATTGCCGCTTTCATTGCTGAACCGATTATTGGGGCAGCAGGTGGAGCAATTGTCCCACCTGAAGGCTATTATCAAGTCATTAAAAATATCTGTGAAAAGCATCAGATATTATTTATCGCCGATGAGGTGATGACAGGAATGGGGCGCACTGGAAAAATGTTTGCCCTCGAACATTGGAAGACACAGGCAGACATTATTGCCCTTGGAAAAGGGATGAGTGCTGGCTACACACCCGTTGCAGCAACTCTCGTTAATGAAAAGGTGATGGAACCTATTCAAAAGGGGTCAAAGCTCATCATGAGTGGACACACCTATAGTGCAAACCCTCAATCTACAGCAGTCGCTTTAGCAGTTGTCAATTACATCGAAACTCATAATCTCGTTGAAAAATCTGAGAAACAAGGAAAATACCTCATTACGAAACTACTAGAATTACAAAAGGTGCATCCAATTATTGGGGATGTTCGCGGAAAAGGACTTATGTGTGGTATCGAGTTTGTGTCTGACATGATTACAAAATTTCCTTTTAAAAGGGAATTTGATTTAACGTCACTTGTTGTTAGTCAGGGACAGAAAAATGGTCTTTTACTCTATCCGGCTTCTGCTGGAATTGAAGGCATTGGTGGCGACGCCATCCTCGTAGCCCCACCACTAACTATCACAAGAGAACAAATCGATGAACTAATTGAACTCCTTGATCAAACATTAAAGGACCTAGAAGCAGAACTAAGGAATAAAGGTATTATTTCAGCATAACATGGAGGTGTGATCGATTGATTGAGAATCGCTACAATAAAATTTCAACTTTAGAAGCGGCACTTGAACATATAAATGATGGAACAACAGTAATGTTTGGGGGCTTTGGCGGGATTGGAAGTCCTCCTTCACTAATTGATGGTTTGCTAGATAAAAATGTCAGAGAATTGACGTTGATTGGAAATGACACAGGTTTTCCAAACATCGGTATTGGAAAGCTTGTAAGTCGTGGTCATGCAAAAAAATGTATTGTATCCCATATTGGTTCAAACCCTGTTGCGGGACAATTAATGACGGAAGGAAAAATGGAAATCGAATTTTCGCCACAAGGTACACTTGCGGAACGAATTCGTGCAGGTGGAGTCGGTCTTGGCGGCATTTTAGTCGATGTTGGGATAGATAATGAAATCGTATCAAATGGTAAAAAAATTATTCCCGTTGATGGCACGAATTATCTTTTAGAAAAGCCACTAACTGCGGATGTTTCCATCATTTTTGCAAAAAAGGGAGATCCATTTGGAAATCTCGTGTATGACAAAAGTGCTCGTAATATGAATCCGCTTGTGGCAATGGCAGGTAAATTCACAAT
>NZ_JBALOX010000256.1:0-11987 GCF_036965165.1 Bacillus sp. JJ1521
GATCAACTGTGGGTGTGAATCAAGCGAGTTTTGAGGTTTATCCAGGTGAAATATTTGTCATCATGGGCTTATCTGGAAGTGGGAAATCTACATTAGTACGTCTTTTAAATAGATTAATAGAACCTACTTCAGGACAAATTTTTATCGATGGAAAAGATGTTATAACCATGAATAAGGAAGAAATTCGTGAAGTTCGTCGGAAAAAAATGAGTATGGTCTTTCAACGCTTCGCTTTATTTCCACATAAAACTGTTCTTCAAAACACTGAATATGGCCTGGAGATCCAAGGTGTAGCCAAGGAAGAACGTTCACAAAAAGCATTCGAGGCACTTAAACTAGTTGGACTTGAAGGCTATGAAAATCAATATCCCGAACAACTTAGCGGCGGTATGCAGCAACGTGTAGGATTAGCAAGAGCACTCGCAAATGACCCAGATATTTTATTAATGGACGAAGCATTCAGTGCCTTGGATCCATTGATTCGTAAGGACATGCAAGATGAACTCGTCGAATTACAAGGCACTATGGAAAAAACGATCGTTTTTATCACACATGACCTTGATGAAGCATTACGAATTGGCGACCGTATTGCCTTAATGAAGGACGGAAATATCGTCCAAATTGGAACCCCTGAAGAAATTTTGATGAATCCATCCAATGAATATGTAGAAAGATTTGTGGAGGATGTGGATTTATCGAAGGTGCTAACTGCCGGACATATCGTCAAACGTGCCGAGACTGTTCAGGTTGATAAAGGAGCAAGACTTGCTCTTAAAATTATGAAGGATCATGGTTTATCAACGGTTTATGTAGTTGATAAGCAGAACAAGCTAGTAGGTGCTGTTAGTGCAATAGAAGCATCAAAAGCGGTTGAGCAGGGTCTGACATTAGCTGATGTTATGGAAACAAAACTTAAAACGGTTGAAACGGGTACATTACTTGTTGATTTATTCGATGATGTATCACAAGCGACGATTCCTGTTGCGGTTGTTGATGAACAAAATCGTCTAAAAGGAATTGTCATTCGAGGCGCGGTGATTGGCGCACTTGCAGGTAATGACACTTATATAAATGACTTTGGGGCTGAACAACTCCCACCAAGTGATGAAAGGGAGGCGTTATAAATGGAAGGTTTATTACCAAAGCTTCCAATAGCTAGCTGGATTGATACATTTGTAGACTGGTTAGTTACGAACTTTGAATTTTTATTTGAAGGTATTGCAACTGGACTAGAAGGATTTGTAGAGGGAATTGTTTTAGGATTAGGATTTATTCCTTCGATTTTATTAACGGTTATATTGGGTGCAGTAGCTTGGAAAATTTGTAATTGGAAAATTGCTCTTTTTACTTTAATTGGATTACTGCTTATTGATAATTTAGGTTACTGGGACAATATGCTTCAAACGATTGCCCTTGTGTTAACCTCTGTCGGAATATCCGTTATCGTTGGGATTCCATTAGGAATTTGGGCTTCTCAAAGTAAAACAGTGGGTAATATCGTCATTCCGATTCTTGATTTCATGCAAACAATGCCGGCATTTGTTTATTTATTACCAGCCATCTTTTTCTTTAATATCGGTGTTGTACCAGGGGTTGTGGCATCAGTCATTTTCGCAATGCCGCCAACGATTCGCTTAACGATACTTGGAATCACTCAGGTGCCAAAGGATTTAATTGAAGCAACCGAAGCTTTTGGATCAACAACTAAACAAAGACTTGTAAAGGTGCAGATTCCATTGGCAATGCCGACAATCATGGCTGGTATTAACCAAAGCATCATGCTCGCACTATCCATGGTGGTTATTGCCTCAATGGTAGGTGCGCCAGGACTAGGAGCAGATGTATACCGAGCCGTTACACAGCTACAAACAGGAACTGGTTTTGAAGCTGGTCTTGCGATTGTCATTGTTGCAATCGTTCTTGATCGGATTACTCAAAATATAGGAAAAAAGAAACAAGGGGGAACTGTATAATGTTTAAAAAAGTATTAACAGCATCATTAGCAATTGGATTAACATTTGGACTTGCCGCATGTAGTGGAGACTCTGAAAAAGCCGGAACTACAACATCAGGTTCGATAGGGGAAAGTGTCGATTATAAGATTGTTGGAATTGACCCGGGTGCAGGTATCATGAAGGCAACAGGTGCGGCAATTGAAGAGTACGGACTTGAGGATTGGACATTAGTAGAAGGTTCTGGTGCAGCGATGACAGCAGCACTTAAAAAGGCATATGACAAGGAAAAACCGATTATCATTACAGGTTGGACGCCACACTGGAAATTCTCTGCTTTTGATCTGAAATATCTTGAAGATCCAAAAGGAGTATATGGTGGAGAAGAAAACATTCATAGTATCGCACGACTTGGATTAAAAGAAGATCTTCCTGGGGTTCATACATTACTAGACCAATTCCATTGGACTGCTGATGATATGGGGAGCGTGATGGTTGATATTAATGAAGGAACAAAGCCCGAAGAAGCAGCTGCAAAATGGATTGAAGAGAATCCCGATAAAGTGGCAGAATGGACTGAAGGAGTTCAAGAAGGAAATGGTGAAGAAGTAAAATTTGCTTATGTCGCGTGGGATAGTGAAATAGCAAGTACAAATGTTGTTGCTAAAGTATTAACAGATTTAGGTTATAAAGTAAAAATGAGTCAGGTAGAAGCAGGACCCATGTGGACTGGTGTAGCCGATGGATCAGTTGATGCACACATTGCTGGCTGGTTACCAGTTACCCATGCTGATTACGTAGAAAAATATGATGGGAAATTCGAAGACCTCGGTGCAAACCTTGAAGGTACAAAAATTGGTTTAGTTGTACCGACTTATATGGACATTGATTCAATCGAAGACTTAAAAGAATAGACTTTTGAAATTTTCAATTAACACGTAAGGAGCTGTACACTCAATCGATGAGTGTACAGTTTTTTTTTATAAAATGGGTATAATGGCAATCATATAGTACTTTTCCTGAAATGAGGCAATTGTTATATGAGCATAAGCAAATTTTCAATAAAACGCCCAATTTTCACATTGGTTACCATGTTTTTAGTCATAATTTTAGGGTTTGTATCCTTGATGTTTATACCATTAAAATTAATCCCTGATATCAATCCTCCGGTAGGTGTCGTTGTAGCAAACTATTTTGGGGCAAGCCCGAATGAAGTCTCTGAAAAGGTCACAAAACCACTTGAACAAAGCCTGTCCACATTGCCGGGCTTAAAAACAATGTCCTCCACTTCCCAAGAAGGCGCATCGTTTATTTTATTGCAGTTTACATGGTCAACCTCAATCGATGAGATTGAAAATGACATTTTAAGCCGAATCAATCAAACGCAAATTACGGACGATGCTGAGACACCTCGGTTTTTAAAATTTGATCCGTCACAGTTTCCGATCATTCAATTGTCCCTAAGTATGGAAGGGGATGAAAAAGGACTTCAAGAGCTTGCCAATGGACTGGTAACAGAGCTTAATAAAGTCCAAGGTGTCGCTAATGTGAATTTATCAGGAGTCGTGACAGAGGAAATAATAGTGGAACTAGATCAAGAGAAATTGGAAGAATATGCTCTGACACAGGCTGATATTGTTACCATTTTGCGCGCCAATTCAGTTTCGCTTCCTGGTAATACAATTGAATCTAAGGGGAGGGAGCTTACTACAAGAGTTATTAGTAGCTTACATTCTATTGAAGATTTAGAGGAGCTTTCGATTACAATTGATCCTATCCTAGGTGAAAAAGTGGTTTTAGATGATTTGGCCGAGGTTAAGATTGTTCCGGAATTGCAGAAGACGATCACCCGGGCTAACAAGGAGCCCGCCATGCTTGTAAGTGTGCTTCAGGAATCGGACGCTAATACAGCGAATGTATCCCAAGGCTTTCAACAAGAATTAGAAAAAAAGCTTTCACAGGAAAAATATAAAAATGTCCAGGCAGATATTCTGTTTGACCAAGGGGAATACATCAAAATAGCAATTGGAAACATTACAAGCACACTACTGCTCGGTGGGTTATTTGCTATGATGGTTCTCTTTTTCTTCCTTAAAAATGTAAAGAGCCCACTCATCATCGGCATCGCGATACCATATTCGGTCATTGTGACCTTTGTGCTTATGTATTTTTCAGATTTCTCGTTAAATATCCTCACATTAGGTGGACTTGCACTTGGAATTGGGATGCTCGTCGATAATTCAATTGTCGTAATCGAAAACATCTACCGCCATTTATCAATGGGGAAGGTTTCAAAACAAGCTGCTGAAGAGGGAACAAAGGAGGTTGGAACAGCAATCATTGCCTCAACCCTTACAACGGTTGCCGTTTTTTTACCAGTCGTCTTTATTACGGGTTTAATCGGAGAGTTATTTACTGAGTTTGCATTGACGATTGCATTTAGTTTATTTGCGTCTCTTATTGTCGCGCTAACCGTTGTTCCGATGCTAGCGAGTCGATTTTTAAAGATGCCTAATGAGAACCTTGAAAGAAGACGTCAGACATCAAAAGGTATGCGGTTTTTAGAAAATGCGACAAGATGGTCATTGAGACATCGCTTTATTGTGTTATTGATTACCCTAATAATGTTTGGAGTAAGTATATTCGGGCTATTTACGGTAGGAACTGAATTTATTCCAAAGAGTGATGAAGGCTTTTTTACAATTAAAATAAAGCTGGAAAATGGGACACCACTAAAGGAAACGCAAAAAACAATCGCAGCAATTGAAAAGCAACTAGAAGATGAGGTCGATATCGATGTATATGTTAGCTTAATTGGCTCTACTCAGGAAAAGAGCTTTAGAGGAGGAGTGAGCTCCAACGAAGCAGAAGTTTATGTAAAAATGGTTGGTTTTGAGGAACGAGAGCGCTCAACTTTTGAATTTGTTGACGATACGAAGACGAGGATTGAAACTACGGTTACTGAACTTCATCCAGAGGCAGTCGTTAAATTCAACCTCCAATCATCTTCAGGTTCGACACCAAACACATTACAGTTCCATGTGAAGGATACTGATAAAGCGCGTCTTGATGAAGCAGTTGTTAAAATAGCCGATTCACTTGTTAAGTTAAAGGATGTGACAGAGGTTTCAACGGATGTTTCGAAAACAATAGAGGAACTCCAAATTACAATTGATAAAGAAAATGCGTTTGAAGAGGGACTTACACCTGTACAAATTGCATCAACTGTTAATGATGTGACACGAGGAACAAGGGCGCTTCAGCTAACAGACGAAGAAAACAATATTTTCCCTGTTATTGTCGTCTATAACCGAGTTTTCACTAATAATATCGTAGGTTTGAGGGAACTTCTTTTAAAAACAAACGCAAATACATTAGTGCCTTTAGACACGATTGCTGATATTGAAATCGGCGAGGGGCCATTAATTGTTCACAGAATCGACCAACAGCCTGCCGTTCAATTTACTGTGAAATACGTAACGACAACCAATCTTGGTGCGATTTCGAAAAAGATAGATGAAACAGTGGCCGGACTTGGGCTTTCCGACGAAACAGATATTGTCTACAGCGGTGACAAAGAACTGTTGGAATCCTCATTGGATCAAATGCTTTTAGCATTCGTGCTAGCATTAACCTTAATCTACATCGTGATGGCTGCACAATTTGAATCACTAAAATATCCATTTGTGATCATGTTTACGGTTCCATTAATGGTTATTGGGGTTGCAATCGGACTTTATTTTACAAACACACCGATAGGAATTACGGCAATCATCGGCATTATCGTACTTGCTGGTATTGTCGTCAATAATGCAATTGTGATTGTGGATTATATAAATATGAAAAAAGAAGACGGTATGAGTCCCTATGAAGCGATTGTAACGGCAGTAAAAGATCGTACACGCCCTGTTATGATGACAGCCTCGACAACCATCTTAGGTTTGTTACCACTTGCGTTTGGTATTGGCGAAGGCTCAGAAATTAACCAACCGATGGGGATAACCGTTATTGGAGGACTATTAAGCAGTACCCTGTTGACATTATTTATCATCCCAATCGTATATACCTTTTTTGATAAGGAGTTGAGGAGGAAGGTTAAAGGGGATTAGGTTTATGATATAAGTATGTGTATAAACTGGATAGGGTTTTGTCATATTTGAAAAAATATTAAAACAGAGATTGATATCAGTGGGCTTTGGGGAATGTTAGAAAAAACAAGGGGATAAAATGCTAACATGATGAATTTTTGGATATAGTTGTAAATACCTAAACCAAATAAGCGAGATGAAGGCATTTGGATGGGAAACTCACGAAATTCGGTCATGAAAGTCCTTTATAAGCCGGATGAAGGACTTTCTGAAGAAGTGAACATGAAAAAAATCCTTCATCCCATCATAGTTTCTAGTACATTTTCTAGCTCCACCTACTTAGCGCCAACCTACTTCTTCCTCAAAAACTCCAACACTGGTTCAAATGGCTGTTCAACTTTCGCTTCAAAATAATGCGCGAAGGGGCAGCCTTTTTCATTGATTCGCTCGATGATTGTCTCCAAAGGAAAATCTTCAATCGACAAATCATCCGTTATCTCATCCCAGTAGAGCGGAGTGGCAACATACGCCCCATCATTCCCGCGAACCGAATATGGAGCAACAATTGTTTTGCCCTTAGCATGCTGCACATAATCTACATACAATCGGTTACCCCGGTTTTTTTTTAGTCTCTCAATTGTAAAAAGATTAGGCTCCAATGTTATCAAATAGTTGGCAACAAACTCCGTGAATTGTCTTGTGTCATCATACGTAAATCGGTTTTCTGGAAGTGGGATATAAATCTGTAAGCCCTTATTACCGGATGTCTTTACAAATGAAATTAATTTGAGACCGTCAAATACTCCTTTTAAAATGGTTGCTGCTTTTTTTGCCAAAGGAAAAGCATCTCGGGATGGTGGATCCAAATCAAAAACAATCTCAGATGGTCCTTTTGAATAAATCGTTTGAAACGGGATATGAAACTCGAAACTTAATTGATTTCCCAACCATGTAAGAGTTTTTATATCATTACAAACAATGTATTCAATCCCATCTGACACCGAGGTTTGGATAAAGTCAGGCGCATATTCTGGGCAATTTTTTTGATAAAATTTTTCACCGTACATTCCATGCGGATAACGAATGACCGTTAATAACCGATCCTTTAAAAATGGGAGCATATAGGGAGAAACCTCAACTAAATAGTGGATGTACTCAAGTTTGGTTATGGACTTATTTTTCCAAAGGGGTTTGTCGGGATGAGTAATCTCAATCTCTTCGGGCAGAATCGGTGTATTCCGAACGAGTTTTTCCCAAGTGCAGTCCTGCCAGTCGACATCAAATCGGAATTTTGAAAAGCTAGGCTGCCGCAGTTGCTCTTTATACAATTCCAAATAAAAAAGCTCTACACAAATGCTAGGCTCTACTTTAATAAAGCCTGTCGTTTCTTCAATTGCATTTGCTTGAATGACCCCAAGAAGCGCCTGGCGCTCATCAGAAGAGAGGCCGTGTAAAAACAAGCCAATCTCATATACTCGATTCTTTCTAATAACGCCAACATGAAAAAATGCATTCTTTTTGTCGTAACCCAGAATAAAAAAGGCACCAACCTGCCAATTTTTAATTTTGTACCAGTTTGTAGTGCGTTTGCCTTCATCCCATATACTATCAAACTTTTTTGCAATAATCCCTTCAGCGTTTGATTGAATAGCTTTTGTCCAAATTGAATTAAAATCTTGATCATATGTAATTAATTGGATGAGCGCTTGATTATTTGGTTCAATAACTCTTGGAAGTTCTACCTCATCAAAAAGCTTATATAAATCAGTTTTCCTGTCTTGAAATCTTTGTCCCATAAGATTCTTAGCACCAAACATCAATAAATCAAAAACCAAATATTGAGCTGGTTTTGCCGTAGATGCTTGCAAAATTTTAGCCTCACTTTTTAATCGACCTCGTTGCTGAATTTCCTCAAAACTTGCTTTAAAAGGCGATTCTAATATGCAAAGCTCTCCATCGAAAACAAGTGGGAGGTACGGGTGCATTACATCCGAAAGCTCCTCACATTGTTTAATAATTTCCGGAAATTGCTCATTAAGAAGATTACCGTTCCTGCTGATCAACTGGATACGATTGTTATCCCAATGCAGCATTGCCCGGAAACCATCATATTTAATTTCGTATACCCAGTTTGGTCCAGTGGGTGCTTCAAAAATAAGGGTTGGAAGCATTGGTTTAAGCATCGTATCACTCCTTAAAGGGCTCCAACTCATCAAAACGCATTGGTGTATTTGTGCCCAATTTTTATGCCCGCAGGAAGTGGGGCATAAAGACGTTTTCACATGATGTGGCGTTCTTAGTCTTTAATCCTATGCTCGAAAAATTTCCTTTGAAAAATTGTGGCATCCACCAGAGGCTTTTACCTTATTTAGGGGTGAACTCTCCTAAATAAGGTAAAAAGGAGCCCTATTTTACGTGCCGACTTTTTTGCGGGTTGTTCTTGTTTTGGGTTTTGTAGAAGCGACAGTTTCTGTTCCTGTTGGTGCTTCTTGTTTCGCCTTCGGTTTTGTATTTCCTTTAGGAGCTGCTGCTTTCTTTGGTGCAGCTGTTTCCTTGGATTTTGTCCGTTCGATACTTGCCTGTAAGGCACTCATTAAGTCTACAACATTTGTACGTGGAACTTCCTTAGATGTTGTACCTTCATTATTATTAATTTTTGATTCAATAAGCTCCATGAGGGCGGTGCGGTACTCATCTTTATATTTTTCTGGATTAAATTCAGTTGTTAACTGGTCAATCAGCATAATGGCGGTATCGAGCTCTTTTTCATTAATATTCACATTTTCCGGTACGCCAGGAACCTCTGCTACATTGCGAACCTCATCAGGATAATGGATCGTTTCCATCACAAGGCTGTTTTTATAGACGCGGATAATCGCCATTTGTTGTTTTGAACGTATTGTAATTTCAGCAATTCCGATTTTACCCGATTTTTGCAAGGCTTCGCGAAGTAGTGCGTAGGCTTTACTACCATTTTCACCAGGTCCCATGAAATATGAACGGCTAAAATAGATCGGGTCGATTTCCTCAAGCTTTACAAAATCAATAATTTCGACACTTTTATCCTCATGCTCGTCCTTTAGTTCTTTTAATTCCTCATCGCTTAAAATGACAAATTTTCCTTTTACATATTCATATCCTTTTACGATATCCTCATTACCTATATCTTTTTCGCAATTTGGACAGATTTTTTCATATTGAAGGGGTGTATTGCATTCTATATGAAGATTCCGAAGCTTAACGTCTTTGTCCTCAGTCGCAGAAAAAAGCTTTATTGGAATATTTACAAGACCGAAGCTTATTGAGCCTTTCCACATTGTGTGCATATGTTTTCTTACTCTCCTTTTTTATGAGTATTGTTTCCTTAAACTGGCGCTGGAATGATGGTAATATAAACCTGAGGAAAATTACGAAAAAATAATATGTAAAAATTATATTTACCCCCTCAAAAAGAAAACTGTTCACGTAAACTTTAAATGAGTCAAACATTACAAACAAAGTTTGGAATGTAACGTAAAAGAAATGTATGTTACAACGCTTGTCATGTTTTCAATAAGAGAGTAGTCTTTTTATTAGTGCTTTTGTAATATTTTTAGCATTAACCGTTATATGTGAAAAATTGTTATTGAATCTTGCTTTCACCTCTTGCTACTATTAACAGATAGTAAAGAGAATTGAGGTGAAACCAGTGCTGAGTCTATTGTTTAAAATTGGAAAACGAAAAAGCACTCTGGAAGAAACCGTTGTCGAGATTCAAAATGGCAATCAAAAACTACAAAATAAACTAATTGATGACTATAAACCCTTTATTGCAAAAAATGTGTCTGCTGTTTGTAAACGATATATAAGTGAATCAGATGATGAATTTAGTATCGGACTTATCGCATTTAATGAGGCTATGGAAAAGTACTCGAAGGAAAAGGGAAGCTCCTTTTTATCCTTTAGTGAACTTCTTATTAAACGACGGGTGATTGACTACATCCGTAAGGAAGCAAGAGTAAGAAATATTAATTTTATCTCGAATGGTGAAGCAGATGAGGAAAGTGCACAATCAAAAATTGAAGCTCACCTCTCTGTCGATGATTACCAAAGGAAAGTAGAGCAGGAACAAAGAAAAGAAGAAATTCTCCATTTTCATAAAGTTTTGCAGGAATTTGGTTTATCATTTCAGGAGTTGCTTGAAATTTCACCTAAACACGCAGATGCGAGGCTGAATGCGATTATGGTATCAAAGGCAGTCGTTGAAAATGAAGAACTTAAACGTGCGCTGTTTGATAAGAAACAGCTTCCAATTAAGAATCTTGAATCGAAAGTAACTGTCAGTCGTAAAACGATTGAGAGAAATCGAAAGTACATTATTGCAATGGCCATCATTTTATCTGGTGATTATCTCTATTTAAAAGATTATCTAAAAGGGGTGCTCGAAAGTTGAAAAAGGGGATCGTTATGGATGTGAACGATGAATATATTACGATGCTAACCCCTGAAGGTGAATTCGTAAAAGCCAAACATACAAAGGAAGGCTATGAAATTGGTGAGGAAATGACTTTTTTTCCAATCAATGAACGGGTAAGCAATCCTTCTAAGCAACGATTCTTTCAGGTGAAGAAATGGCGTTACGCACTTGCAAGCTCTTTAGTTGCAATTTTATTATTATCTTTATTTATACCTTTTTCATCGCGTAATGAAGTGTATGCCTACATGTCCATTGACATCAACCCGAGCTTTGAGGTGGGGCTAGATGAAAACCTTCGCGTTGTGAGTCTCGAAGCTTTAAATGATGAGGCAAAAAAATTAAAGGAAACAATTCCAGATTGGAAAAACAGCACGCTAGATTCAATCACAGAAAAAATCATTCAACATAGTAAAGACAGTGGCTATCTTGAAGATGGTAAGCAGGTCCTTATTACAACTGTTGTGGCAGATACACATAATAATAAGGTGGACCAAGAGCTTCAGCAAGGAATTGAAGACATTAAAAAAGAATACGGAAAAGAACAAATCGCCGTTACCTCTGTGACAAGTACGGTTGAAACTAGAAAAGCTGCAAAAGAAAAGGGGATCTCCACTGGTAAACTTCTGATTAAAGAAAACAAGGTTCCAAAACCAGTTGAAGACAAAAACCTTGAGCCTGCCGGACAAGATAAAAATAAAAGTAACCAGCAGGACAACTCCGACAAACAGAAAGATATGAACGAGTTTAAAAATACTCACAAACAAAGGTCAGAAGAAGTTCAAGAAGAGCTTAAAGAGAAAAAAGAACAGATAAGAGATAAAGTCAAAAACAATATAGAAAACTCCAATATGCCGGACCATATTAAAGAAAAAAAGTTCGAAAAAATGGACGAAAATTGGGAAAAGAAGCAGCGTAAGCAAGAAGAAAAAGAGTGGAAAAAAGAAGAGAAAAGGCAAAACAAAGAAAACCAAAATCATGGAAACAATGGCAATAACGGAAAGAATAATCATGAAAATAACGGAAAGAACAATCAAGGCAACAACCATAAAGGGAACAATAATTAAAGCCGAGGGGGCAACCTCGGCTTTTTGCCATTTTATGAAGTTTCATTCGCCTTTAAATTGGGACTGTGCTTGTGCGACTAGGCGTTTCGTAATTTCGCCACCTACCGAACCATTTGATCGAGATGCTGTATCTGAACCAAGCTTAACACCAAATTCTTGGGCAATTTCAAATTTTATTTGATCTAAAGCCTGTTCGATTCCAGGAACAAGCAATTTATTACTGCTTCTTGCCATTTATCTCACTCCTTAATAATTATAGAACAACGTATAATTCGTTGTATCTTTAGTATAAGGAGATAATTAATTTCAATACTGGAAATGCATACTAAAAGAAAAGCGCAAGGTGCCATTCTATCGGCGACAAGCATAAGACAAGCGCTGACAGAAGATGCCTTTTACCTTTCGAAGCGATTGGCTTATGACCTCG
>NZ_JBALOX010000257.1:0-6171 GCF_036965165.1 Bacillus sp. JJ1521
ATTGAAATCTGTTCCGCCACCCTCAACCAGGAACTTTTTAAAGCCAGCGCTTGTTCCAGCTCTACTTACCTCAACCGACACATTCTCCTGTTCATTTGTCATGTAATCTTCTGCCAGCTTTGACATTAACGGAAAAACGGTTCCTGACCCATCTATTACAACACTACCATCTAACCCTCCACTAGTTCCGTTATTATTTCCACCACCACATGCACCTAAAATAAGTAGTACTATTGACACAATAAAGAATTTTATGACCTTTTTAAATTCCATTAGAATCACCCTATCTATTTTTTTATCTCTCTTACATTTCCCACCAAAAAGGAAATTTATTTAAAAAGAGTAAAAAATAAATAAACCCAAAACATAAAAAAACCATATCAAGTTTCTACTTATATGGTCGCATGGAAAGTGTATTTAGTTTTAACTAGAAAAAGAATTGCAAAAATAACAACCTGAATACATCATTTTTTTAACCTTACAAGGCATATGGTTCAAAAGGTTTACAAAGATATCGCTCGATAAACTCAGCTAATCCATCATTTTGGTGATGTCCAGTAACAAAATCAGCTACTTTTTTTACATCTTTATTTGCGTTCCCCATTGCTACACCTGTACCGGCATGACGAAGCATCTCGATATCATTTGGTCCATCGCCAATCGNNATGCGTGAATCAAGCTTTTTATAGCAGACCATTTAGAAACATTAGGAGCAAGTAACTCAAACCCGTCATTCCAATCGATGACTTCTGCTTCTCTTTTAAATAAAGCAGATAACTCAGGACTTGCTGTACCTGTTCGAACACTATATTTAAGAACATCTTGATAATTAGCTTGCCTTAAATCCCCAATATATCGTGGCGGAATTTGCCCAACTTTTGTCCAATAATCGATTTCTTCAGTTTGTTCCTTACAATAAAGCCCGTTTGCTGTATGAACTAAAACATTACAAGGATTTTCGGTGGTCAGATGGTGAAATCGTTCTTCATTTAATTGGATGGTTCTCTTTTGTATCGCTTTTCCCGTCATCGCATCGTGAATAGCAGCACCATTCAAACAAATCATCGGAGTTCGTAATCCAAGTTCTTTATGGTAGGGAGCAGTTACTTCATAATGTCGACCAGTGGCTAGAAAAACCTTTATTCCCTGATTAATGAGCCTATTAATGGCTTCTATATTCCTGCGAGAAATGTTATTTGAGGCTGTTAGTAGTGTACCATCCATATCAATAAATATTGCGCGCACATTCATTTAAATTGCCTCCTCATTCGTTGATAAACCAATCATATCATCCGAATATTAAAGCCAAGTAAATTCAGTGTGCAGATTAAATGAAGTTTATTGGACAGCTGAGGACAACCCAAATCGTGTAGTGAAACAACCCAATTTTTGGGACATCTTTATTGAATGGTCGGATTTACAAGTTCATTATTTACTGGAATGCCAAAACCACACAAAGCTGAAAGAAAGCATGCAGATTCTCCTCTGCATGCTTTCTTTTAGTTTCCTACCTTCAAATGCTTTTTGAATTTTGTTGCAATCACTTCGAGAAGGATGGCAACTGCTAGGATGAAGTAGGTGATTGTACCAATTTCTCGTATATCAAGGTAGAAATTACTTGCCATAAACATGTCAAATCCAATTCCACCAGCACCCGCTGCAGCTCCCATGGCAACGGCTACTGCGAAGTTAATTTCAAAACGCAGGAAGGTCCATGAAATCATATACGTGAGGGAGGATGGGATTACGGCTTGGAAAATAATCTGCCACCAGCTTGCACCACTTGCTTGAAGAGCTTCAATCACCCCTTTGTCCAATTCCTCAAACGACTCCGAATAAGCTTTTACTAAGTAGCTGACTGAGTGAAAAGTCATACCAATAACGGCTGCTACACTTCCGAGGCCAGCTGCAACTGCAAAAATTAACACCCATAATACAGTCGGAATAGCACGGATAATGGCTACTGCACTCTTAATTACCGAAGACATTCGTTTAGACGTTAAATTTTCTGCGGCAAGCAATCCCAGAAGTACAGCAATGATCGCACCGAATAAGGTCGTAAGAAAAGCTAAGCCTAGTGTCACAAAGACTTGGTAGAATGCATGTGAAAAGGTGAAATGGTTAAAATGCGGCTCCAAAAACATCGATTTCAAATTTACAATCGTATTCTGTACAGCTTGTATAAAATCTAGCTCCTTATAATCAAAGCTAAAAAATGCGTAAACCGTTAAAAGAGAAAGCACTAATAGCGTCATCCTCGTAACAATCACTGATTTTGTCATTGATTTGATTTTAATATGCTTACGAGGGTAGGCGCTCTGTAGACCTTTAGACGGTGTCGACACCTTCTTTATTTGTTCATTGATCTCCATTACAGAATCACCCTCCTTACATAATTTGAAACGGTCTCAATCGTTAAAATAGCTACCAAAATCACAATTACCACAAGGGATGCAATATCATAGTTCAAGCTTTTATAGTACAAATTAAACGTAAATCCGATACCCGAACCTGTTAATAAGCCAATTAACGTTGCACTTCGAATATTCGTCTCAATCATAAATAATACCCAGCTAATCATTTGCGGTAGGCTTGACGGTATTACAGATTGAAAAATAATTGAAAAATAACTTGCCCCAGTTGCACGTAATGCTTCGACCGAACCACCGCTAACCTCATCAATCGTTTCGACAAACGCTCTCGTTAAAAATCCGAACGATCCAAAAAACAAGGCAAAATACCCAGTTAATGAGCTTTGTCCAAACGAAAATAGGAGAATCATTGCCCATGCAGCCACGTCAATATTACGAAAAACTGTAGCAACTCCTCGACTTATACTTCCAAAAAAGCCATTTACTTTCGTTGTATTTGAACCCATAATCGCAAATAGAATGGCAAACACTGCACCAACGGTTGTAGCAGCTACGGAGACAAGAAATGTTTCGATAAGCTTGTCTAGAATGTTGGGAAGCTTTGACAATGATTCAGCTGTTGGATAAAAATTTCCTAGTGCCCACTCCACTGCCTTCGGAAGGGAAGTGAAGCCTTTTACGATATTGTACTCCGTTATTAAAATAGCCAGGAATGTGACGACACCTAAAATCAAGATAAAGAGAAGAGAATTTCGTCTTTTTTTCGCAAAATAATTAGCTTGCATGGATGCCTCCTAGATCAAAAATCAGCTCATCCGCTTCGGATCCGTAAATCAACTGAATGTCTTCTTTTGTGATGTTTTTAGGAGAGCCTTCAAAAACAACCTTACCACTGTTAATTCCAATAATTCTATCAGAATACTTTAACGCGACATCGACTTGGTGGAGGTTGACTAAAACGGTAATGCCCATTGTAATCGAAATATTTTTTAAATGATCCATAATGGTCTTCGCTGAGTTAGGATCAAGAGAAGCAATTGGTTCATCACAGAGCATCATTTTTGGATTTTGAATCAAAGCTCGGGCAATGCCGACACGCTGCTTTTGACCACCACTTAGCTGGTCAGCCCGTTTGTTAATATGTTCTTCAAGACCAAGCACAGTTAAAATATGATGAGCCTGCTCCTTCTCTTCTTGACTGTAGAGACCGAGAACACCTGCGATTGTTGATTTTTTACCTAGATTACCATGAAGCGTATTTTCGATTACACTTAAGCGATTGACTAAATTATAATGTTGGAAAATCATACCGATCTGAGTACGAACAAGTTTTAGTTCTTTCTTTTTCATTTTCAATACATCTCGATTATCGAACATAATTTCTCCGCTCGATGCATCAATCATCCGATTGATACAGCGAAGGAGAGTTGATTTCCCTGCTCCAGATGGACCAATGATTGAAACAAACTCTCCCTCTTTTACGGAGAAGGTAACATCTGATAATGCCCATGTATCACTGCCGAATTGTTTAGATACTTGATTCACCTGCAGTAAGGCTGTCATCGCTAACCTCTCCTTATCCATTATTCATTCAGTCATTATTTTGAAAGCTCACGAATTGGATTAAACCAAGAATCCTCTACTTTTATTAAACGCTCATCTGCTGATTTCTTAAATAGGCCAGAAAACTCAGAACCCTCTGGTACGAATACTTTTTCGTTATTTGCAATTTCATCAGATGTCATGATTTCAAGAAGCTGTTTTTGAAGCTCTTCATCAACGTTTTCTGTGTTAATAGCAAATGGTGCATTTAATACTGGTGTAACAGAGATTAAAGTAAATTCTTTCCCAGTAACCGTATTAAATGGTTCTGCTGCATTATCGTGTACACGGTAAATTGCACCTGGACGATTTTCATCACCTTCAGCTAATTCAACATAATTATTTACACATGTGTCACAGAATGCTGCTACATCCGCTTTACCCGATAATAGGTTTACTGCTGAACCTTGATGTGAACCACCGTATAATACTTCACTAAAGAATTTGTCGCTTCCACCTTCAAGTAAGTCCTCTGCTGTTAAATCCTTAAACTCACTTTTTCCGGTAAAGTAACTAACAATTCCATTCGATGGGACTTTAAAACCTGATGTTGAGCTATTTGACACAAATGAAAATTTCTTTCCTTGAATATTATCAATGGAGAACTCTCCACCATTCTTATATTCATCTGCATTGTTCTTTTCAACGGATAACCAGCTATAGTATACTGCGTCATCAAGCGTTCCAGATGCACCTGTTGGGACAACTAGTGGAAGAACCTTGTCATTTTTATTGTGTGCTTCTATGTAGCCTTGTGCTCCTAGGAAAGCCATATCTGCATTTCCATTTGCAATTGCTTCAATTGCTACGATGTAATCTGTTGTTGTTTGGTGCTCTACTTTTTTACCAGTTTTCTCTTCTATTACTTTTCCAATTGCATCACGTGCTTCAGTAAGATCTGCTCCGGATTCATTTGGAAGCCAGGCGATTGTTAATTTTTCTTTTGAACTTGCGGATGATGAACATCCCGCAAATACAACTGCCATTGCTAAAGCTACTAAAAACAACAATGTTTTCTTCATTTAAAATCTCCTCACACTGTTTTTATTTTTGTGATAAACAACCTACGTTCACTACTATATCTACTTAATATAAAGCTATCGTTAATAGAGTATTAGAGTTTATTAAGATTTCGTTAAACTGGCACCAGGGGAAAAAACGCCATTTTGCATGTTATATTCACGGTCACATAAATCATTCATGAACTCAAGATCATGGAAAATCCCAAGCATCGTCGTGCCTTCCTTCATTAACTGCTCTATCAATAGTTTCACCTTGATTTTCGAGTCGTGGTCAAGGCTTGCAGTCGGCTCATCTAATAAGAGAAGTCGTGGTTTCTTAACCATCGCACGGGCAATGTTCAGGCGTAGCTTTTCTCCACCTGAAAAAGTGGTTGGGTAGCTATCCCATAGCTCAGGATCTAATTCAAAATGTGAAAGAATGTTTTCCGTTTCCCTCTCCGCCATTTCATGATCGTTTCCCATTTCAATGATTGCCTGCTTCACTAGCTGCCTTGCGGTTGTCCTTGGCATGACATTTAAAAATTGCGACACATACCCAATCTCATGCTTACGTAAATACAGCATTTGTCGATTTGTCGCTTCCGCTAGGTTTATCGGACCAAACCTTTTCGAGTGATAGAAAATGCTTCCCTGCTGAGTCCGGTAGGTCCCATAGATGCATTTTAAAATCGTAGACTTTCCACTACCGCTTTTACCTGTTATTCCAACAAACTCTCCCTCCTTCAATTGAATCCCTACATTTTCAACAGCACGGATATGTTTTCCTACATGATAGAGATGAAAGGCCTTTGTTAAATCTTTAATCTCTAGAAGCGTCTCCATCTGAACACCTACTTTCTATGATCGTTACTACTAAACACGATAATTTGTCTTCTGAATCAGCTTCCCGTCCACAAAGACACTCGTAATTACCGGGAAATCGTCAGTGATTTTTTCAATGATAAGTNNCTGGCTGGATTGATGGTAATAAGCTTTATCATTTCGACCAAGCTTTGTCCATACTGGTCCACTAAAGCAAAAATCGAATGAAGCATGGCTGCAGGATAATAATCACTACACAGAATATCAATTACCTCATTTTGTATTGCTTCAGCCGCCCCCAAATTCCCACTATGAGAGCCCCCGAGTAGCACGTTTGGTGCACCCGCAATCGTGAACATACCAAGTTCTTTTGC
>NZ_JBALOX010000258.1:0-7823 GCF_036965165.1 Bacillus sp. JJ1521
GGTTCAGTATGAGCAATCCGAACAGCAACACCAGAACTCGTATGAAAGTAGAGGCTCGGCGAAACACAAATTTATGGACTTTATCGACACTGCCCTGAAAAAAATTAAGGACCTTGACCTTGACTTTAATTTTGGTTCTGCAGTAGATGTAAAACATATTTTTCAACATAAGGACGTATATATTACCAAGCTTGACCTAGATGTTTCAAACGGCAGCATCACCATTATTCCTTGGGAAGAGCGGGATGTACGCGTTGAATGTGAGGCAAAAGTGTACAATATTGAAAACCAAGAACGAGCGCGAAAAGTATTTTTACAAGATGTTCTTTTCTCGATTGAAAATGGTGCTCTCCGACTATCAATTCAGAAAAAACAAATGAAGGTTCATGCTAAAATCTACGTTCCTCAGGAAAACTATGAGAGCATCAAAGCCCGCATGTTTAACGGACCAATTGCTGGGGAAAATTTACGGGTAAAGGAATTCCGTGCAAAAACAGCAAATGGCGCTATTACCATCTCGAACTTTGACAGCGAATCAGTTGAAGTAGAAACGGCAAATGGTCACATTAAAGCAAATCAAATCACGAGCAAGGATTTTGAAGCTGAGACCATTAATGGTACAGTTACAGCATCAGGCCTCTTTGAAAAGGTAGACTTACAAAGCTTTAATGGAAATATCACGTGTGATCTTCAAGGAGATTTCTGCCATACCGCATTTGTAAAAACGACAACAGGCGGCATTGATATGTTTATTGCAAATGATTATCATGTTGATGGGGAATTAAAATCAAATTTAGGTAGTTTTAAATCTGAACTTGCAATGATGTCAATCATTGAGGAGAAAAACGAGGTTGTTCAGAAATCACTTCGTTTTAAGGCAAATGAAGAAAAAGTGCAAAAGCTACAACTGTTTGCGGAAACGAAAACAGGGTCAATTAATATAAAACCACTTTGAGGTGTTGTTTATGAAAAAGAAATTATTCCGTTCCACCCAAAATAGAATGCTAGGAGGAGTGCTCGGAGGCCTTGCAGATTACACTGGAATCGATGCATCCCTATTACGTATACTAGCGGTAGTTGGCTTCTTTTTGGGTGTAGGTTCTCTAGGGCTTATTTATCTCGTTTGGTTATTTATTGTACCGAATGAAGGGGATGTCTATAGATAATGAAATGGCTTGCTAGCATAATTGTAAATAGCATCGTACTCATGGTAGTCGCAGGCTATGTTGATACTTTCCATTTGGAAGGTGTTGGCGCAGCAATCATAGCCAGTATCATCCTATCGATTTTAAATGTAATCGTAAAACCGATTCTTATACTCTTAACCTTACCTGTAACGGTTCTATCATTAGGTTTATTTTTATTCGTCATCAATGCCATTACCTTAATGCTGACGCAAACCATAATGGGCGACTCTTTCGTCATCGAAGGCTTTGGCACTGCAGTATTAGCGGCAATCATTATATCCATTCTAAACCTACTGATTCAAAAAGTAATCGTCGAACCACTTCAGGAAAAAAAGAAAAAATAATGGTAAATGCCTATCACATTTGGTAGGCATTTTTTATGAGGTGAAATCCTGTTTAAGCTTAAGCAGGATAAGTATCGTTTTTGTCGAAAGTATAGTCAAAATAGATAAAGGAGCCCGAAGATGTTCCCAACACTAGGAACCGAAAGACTAAGATTAAGAGAAATCGTACATAGCGATGTTCAAGGAATTTTTGAATGTTTTTCAAGTCATGATGTAACACGTTACTATGGCCAGGATCCTATTACTGAATTAAAACAAGCAGAGCAGTTTATTGAATTCTTTGCAAAAAACTATAAAGAAAAACGTGGTATCAGATGGGGGATAGAATTAAAGGAAAGGGAGGGGCTCATAGGCACAATTGGTTTTAATGCCTGGTCTCCTAAACATAAGCGTGCAGAAATTGGGTACGAACTTCATCCCTTATTCTGGCGTCAAGGCTTCGCAACCGAGGCTATTTCCAAAGTAATCACATATGGTTTGAACGAACTTGGTTTAACTCGTATTGGTGCGGTTGTATTTCTTCAGAATACTGGATCAAATGATTTATTAATAAAGCTTGGTTTTGAAAAAGAGGGTGTTTTAAGAAATTATATGTACCAAAACGGTGTTGCGTATGATACGAATGTTTACTCATTGTTAAAATGAGGACTCAAAGACATTCTGTCGTGGAGTGTCTTTGGGAACTGACAATTTAGATTACTAAAAATCAGATTTTGCTCCTGTTTCCACTTTTCCACCACTTGAAAACCTTCCTTCCCAACAATCTCCCCTAATTTTAAACAGAAAAGTTTTGGCGTTACAAAGAAAAATGCTAAAATAGGAGAATGAGTTTGAAATTATAAACATCAACGATACATAAGCCTAATTAAGCAAGAAAAACTAGGGCTTTTAAAACATAAAACTACACGAATCACAACCAAGGAGGAACGGACGTGGCAAAAGTTAGCACAAAGGATTTAATTGAGAAATTTAAATTAGAGTTGGTTAGTGGGGAAGAGGGAATTAATCGTCCAATCACTACAAGTGACATATCAAGACCTGGCATCGAGCTTGCGGGATTTTTTGATTATTATCCAGCTGAGAGGCTTCAGCTTTTAGGAAAAACAGAGTTGGAGTTTTTTGATAAATTGTCGCATGACGAAAAAGTGTACCGTATGGAGAAGCTTTGTACAGATATTACACCTGCGATTGTTATTTCACGAGACATGGAAGTGCCGCCTGAGTTAATTGAGGCTTCTGAACGTGAATCCGTTCCGGTCATTAAGTCAACCAGTAAGACAACTAGACTTTCAAGTAGGATAACAAACTTTTTAGAAAGCAAGCTTGCGCCAACAACTGCGGTTCATGGTGTTCTTGTAGACATATACGGTGTCGGGGTTCTGATTATCGGTAAAAGTGGTGTTGGTAAAAGTGAAACTGCACTAGAACTTGTAAAACGTGGACACCGCCTTGTCGCAGATGATTGTGTTGAAATTCGACAAGAAGATGAAGACACACTTATTGGAAGCGCGCCTGAGTTGATCGAGCATCTCCTTGAAATCCGTGGTCTCGGTATCATCAACGTAATGACCCTATTTGGTGCAGGTGCAATCCGCAATTTTAAACGAATTACGTTGGTTATTAACCTTGAGCTTTGGGATCAGACAAAACAATATGATCGACTTGGGCTTGATGAAGAAAAAATGAAAATCATTGATACAGACTTAACTAAATATACAATTCCTGTTCGACCAGGTCGAAACCTTGCCGTTATCATAGAAGTGGCAGCGATGAATTACCGTCTGAAACGAATGGGCTTAAACGCAGCAGAGGATTTTACAAATCGTCTTTCAAGTGCGATTGAATACGGGGAACATGACGACATATAAAAATTTTTGAAACAAGGGAGTTGAGAAAATGGATCGAAGCATACAACCATTAGACCCAACATTTTTAGAATTGGGCGCACTACGGATTCAATGGTATGGACTTATTATTGGGCTAGGAACCATGCTTGCCCTCTATCTTGCCATTAAGGAATCAGAGCGTAGGGGCATGCATAAGGATACATTTATGGACCTTATGCTGTTTGCGGTTCCGATTGCCATTATCTGTGCAAGAATTTACTACGTTATTTTTAAATGGGATTATTATTCGCAAAATCCTTCTAAAATCATTGCGATTTGGGAAGGTGGAATTGCGATTCATGGTGCCCTAATTGGTTCGGTTGTGACAGCGGTCGTGTTTGCAAGAGTAAAAGGCTTGTCATTCTGGAAAATAGCCGACATTGCAGCACCAAGTATTATTTTAGGTCAAGCGATTGGTCGTTGGGGAAATTTTATGAACCAAGAAGCACATGGCGGACCAATCGCAGAAGGAAATATCCAAACCTTTTATAATGTACTTCCAGACTTTATTATGGATCAAATGTTCATAGAAGGCGTTTACTATCATCCAACTTTTTTATATGAATCCATTTGGAGTTTAGTTGGTTTCGTTTTATTGCTAATGCTTCGAAAAGTTAATTTAAGGCGCGGGGAAATGTTCCTCACCTATGTTATTTGGTATTCAATTGGTCGTTTATTCATCGAAGGCCTGCGTACCGACAGCTTAATGCTAGGGGACATACGAGTGGCGCAATTAATTTCGGTTGTTTCGATTATTGGAGCACTAATCGTACTCGTTTATCGAAGAAATAAAGGTATTTCGAACGATCGTTATTTAGAGAAATAATTCACTAAAAGGGAGAGGGAAAACTTGCTAGAAATCATCAAGAGAGGCTTCATAGTAGGTTTAAAAACTACTTGGACATTGGGGAAAGTAATTTTTCCTGTTACCCTGCTTGTTACATTACTTCAGCATACACCAGTGCTAGATTGGGTGATACAGTGGATTGCACCAATCATGGGCTGGTTTGGTCTATCAGGTGATGCGGCAATTCCGCTTGTATTAGGTAACTTTTTGAACCTTTATGCAGGAATTGGTGCGATTTTAACACTGGATCTGACTGTAAAAGAAGTGTTTATTTTAGCGGTCATGTTATCATTCTCGCATAATATGATTATCGAATCTACCGTGGCAGCAAAGGTAGGAATGAAGATTTGGATCATTGTAGTAGTGAGACTAGGACTAGCGTTTATTTCTGCCTTTGTTATCAATCTAGTTTGGAATGGCGGTAGTGAACTAGCAAAATATGGACTTGTGTCAGGCTCAGAGGAACAAATTTCAGGATGGGGCAATATCCTTTTGAATGGTATTGAAAAGGCATCATTTGGGATTCTGCAGTTAGCAATCATTGTCATACCACTTATGGTTGTGATACAAATATTAAAAGAATTAAAATGGTTGGATGTGTTTTCAAGATGGATGGCTCCAATCACAAAAGCACTGGGAATGAAGGAAAATACGTCAACAACCTTGGCATCAGGTATTTTGTTCGGTCTGGCATTAGGAGCCGGTGTAATGATTCAGGCTGTAAAAGAGGATAATGTAAGTAAGAAGGATGTAACGTTAGCGTTAATTTTTTTAGTGTCCTGCCACGCAGTTGTAGAGGATACGTTAATCTTTATCCCACTCGGCATCCCAGTATTACCGTTACTGTTTATACGCCTCATAACAGCAATCATTTTAACGATGGTGATTTCTTTTATCTGGAACCGTGTCGAACAAAATAATAGAAAGGAACCTATTTATGGCAATTAATACACTTTTATTTGATTTAGATGGAACATTAATCGATACAAATGAACTGATTTTGCAATCTTTTTTACACACCTTTGAAACATACTTTCCTGAACGTAAATTCACAAGAGAGGAAATTCTGCCGTTCAATGGTCCAACTTTACATGAATCATTTTCTTCAGTAGATCCGGACCGTGCAGAAGAAATGGTTGCAGAATATCGCAAATTTAACCATGAAAAGCATGACGAGCTAGTAACCGAATTTCCTGGAGTGTTCGATACCATCAAGACACTTAAGGAAAAAGGCTATAAAATTGGTGTTGTCACAACGAAAGTTAGAAATACAGTTAATATGGGTTTAAAATTAACAGCACTTGATCAATTCTTTGATGTCGTGGTGACATTGGACGATGTTCAAAAACCAAAACCAGACGCAGAACCAGTGTTATTGGCACTAAAACTGTTAGGTTCTACCCCAGAAGAAGCAATCATGGTTGGCGACAATTATCAGGATATTGTAGCTGGACAAAACGCAGGCACAAAGACTGCTGGAGTTGCATGGTCTCATAAAGGAAAAGATTTCTTATTGGAATACAAACCTGATTTTATGCTTGAGAATATGAGTGACTTACTAGACATTGTTTCCGTAAAAGGATGAAAAATTAGTGAAACGACGAACCACACGTTATTTTGTTTCGGGTCCAAATTCGCTTTGGCAAATGTATAAAACTGTTTCTTTTTGGAAAGTAGTAAAAAACTTTATCATTATTCAGTTGGCGCGTTACACGCCTTTTTTGGGAATGAAAAATTGGCTATATCGTACCTTTTTAAGGATGAAAATCGGGGAAAAAACAGCGTTTGCTCTCATGGTAGTACCAGATATTATGTTCCCAGAAAAAATCAGTGTCGGCAGCAACACAGTCATTGGTTTTAATACAACGATCTTAGCTCATGAATATTTGATTAAAGAATACAGACTAGGTGACGTTAAAAGGGGCAGCGAGGTTAGGATCGGGGCCAATTCAACAATCTTACCAGGTGTGGAAATCGGGGATGGGGCAATAGTGTCAGCCGGCACATTGGTCCATAGAGACGTCCCAGCCGGCAGTTTTGTCGGCGGTAACCCGATGCAAGTAATATATACAAAAGAACAACGTGAACAACAAGAAAAGGAATCAGGTCAGTAAAAATGACCTGCTCCCGATTTGCCCATCAAACTTGAGATTGATGGGTATTTTTATTATTAAAATCCATCATTGGAATAATATGTTACTATACAAAAAAAGAGAATACTCATGATTGGGAGGAGAAAAATTGACAAGATTGTTGGTTATAAGTGATATTCACGGATGTTTAGTCCACTTTAATGCATTATTAAAAAAGGCCAATTTTCGACCTTCAGAAGACAAACTTATTTTGCTGGGCGACTATGTAGATCGAGGTCCAAACAGTAAAGAGGTAATTGAACGAGTTTCGCATATGGTTAAAAATGAAAATGTAATAGCTTTAAGAGGAAATCATGACCAAAGATTTTTGGACGTGATTCTAACAAGAAAAACCGAGTTATATGATAAATTTTTGAAATACGGCGGGCTTGAGACTCTTAAAAGCTACTATCCAAATGCTCAGAATGAATCAATTGACCATGTGTTAAACATCATAATTGACAAATACAGTCATCACATTGAATTTTTAAAAGCATCACGTCTTTATTACGAAGAGGAACAATTTTTATTTGTACACGCTGGTATTAATCCCAACATTAAAAATCTAAAAAATCAATCACCAATAGATCTACTAAACATCAGAAAGCCATTCATAATTAGTGAGAATACTTTTCCGAAAAAGGTTGTATTTGGTCACACTCAAACATACGAAATTCATCAGTCCAATGAGATTTGGTTTTCGAAAAACAAAATCGGAATTGATGGTGGATGTGTATTTAAAAACCAACTAAATTGTCTAGAGATCGTAAATTCCACGGTTACCAACCAATACAAGGTCAATTATCACGATTTCAACTAAAAGGGGAGCTTATTTTGCAAAACATTGGTGCGATTATTTTAGCTGCAGGTCAATCAAGTAGATTTGGTCAGGTGAAACAGCTAGTCCATTTAGGTGACAAGCAACTTTTCCTATACTCAGTTGAATTGGCACTTGAATTAAAAATGAAACCCATTATCCTTGTCGGCAATGAAAAGACAAAGGAAATTAAGGACTTAGTTTCGGACCTGAAGGTTACTTATGTTGAAAATAAAAATTATCAACAGGGAATGTCATCTTCGCTGAAGGAAGGGATTTTGGCACTTACCATTGAAAAGACAAAACCTAAGGCAGCAATGGTCTTTTTAGCTGATCAGCCTTTTATTCCTTTAGAAGTTTTAAGAAAAATTGCTGAGACTTATGAAAGAAATTATGAAAAAGGAATAAGAATCGTTCGGCCTCGTTATAAGGGGGAAGTAGGCCATCCTGTGCTTTTTGATACATCTGTTTTTAATGAACTAACTAAGATTGAAGGAGAACAAGGAGCCAGGCAAATAATCAAATCTAATCCTGATATTGTATCTGTTGTTGATTTTATGATGAAGGAATGGAATCTGGATATTGACAGGCCTGAAGATTATGAACATGC
>NZ_JBALOX010000259.1:0-6839 GCF_036965165.1 Bacillus sp. JJ1521
ATTTCATAGTCCTTGATGATCACATCTAAAAATTTATCAACTTCTTCTTGTTTGTAGCCTTTCATGCCTGATTTAAATTCTTTTTCAAGTATCTGTGTTGCTGTTAATTTTATTTTATCAGATAACATAAATTTCACCTCGATACACTTTCCCCATTATTCCTATGTCTATTTTTTCAAAAATTTCATGTATTGTCAATTTATATTGGCAAAGCAGCTTCTTTTAAAAGTCATTATTTGCGTATTGATCCTCTTCTACGACTGCCTGAAGGTCATACGCGTTAATTGTTATAAGCTGATAATCCTCATTTTCGCACTTTTTTTTCGCATCTGAATAAATATAACGTGGACTCCCTTCATTTTCCTCGTCATATAGTATTAATAATGCATCACTTTTGTCTAGAAAAAAAGCATTTTTCAATCGGAATTGCGATGGATTATCATATTTTCGGTTTGTAATGCTGTTTACATAGTCCGCTTGGGACAGAATGAATTGGTAGTATTCTTTATTTGTTTCGTTCCAATTTTCGTCTTGCTCAAGGAATGGAGTAATGACAGCAATTTTAAGGTCTGGATACTCGTCTTGAAGTTCATATGTAATTTCGGCAGCCCAAAGCTCAACCCCAAGTTGACCACTTATAATGACCCATTCAAGTCCATCTTCAATTAAAGGAATCAGCGCATTTTTTAGGGCTAGTTTAATATATCGGATTCCAGGATGGTCTTGTCCAAAAATTCCAAGCTCGAACGGTTTATAGCCTGTAATTGCAACTACCTTTATCATCTCAAGACTCCTTTCCTTGTGATTTTCGCGATATACACTCCAAAAAACATATGTAAAACAGGAACCATTACAGCTCCTGTTGTATTTTTGTCAAGTTCATTTGTTACATTTTTAGGTTAGGTTTCTTTATTTGATTACCGGCCAAGAAATGGACCTGGTGGTCTTGCTCCACAGCTGAAGTGTTGATTTGTTACTTCATTCGCAACAGATTCTGTGTGTGGAAAATAATGCATATGTTGATACATATGATGATTTACATGTTGCGTATGTGAAGGATGAATATGTGGAACAATTGTTTTACAGCAGTGGTGTTGAACACAGCATCTCGTTGGGTGAATAATAGGTTGCATTACATTTGTTGGACAAAACATTTTATCTATCTCCTTTCCTTCATCTGTCTTACAGTAATAGCCTATGAAGGAATGCGGAGTCATGTACTAATCAAAACACCTATTTTTATTAAAAAAACGCATATGAGCCGTCTTTTATCCCAGTTAACACGATTAAGATTAAAACTAGTACAAAAAAGTACAGAAATAAAATTTTCTTATACATTATTTTCGCTCCATCTAAAATAATATTTCCCTTACACAAAACACTATTTTACATGGTATTACAAAGTTCTACAATGACAAATGAAGGAAGTCTAAAAATATTCATGAAATCGACAAATCAAACGCGAAAAACCACTAATTTTGCGCTTACCCGGGTAATATTTTCTAACTATTTTGAAGTTTCCTGCCTATTCTTGCGATTCGCTTCTCAAATTCGCTTTCAATTTTTGTATCATTTGTCTTATTATCTGAGGCCCTTGTCGTTTTCCATCTTGTGTAACCACTATTTGCAAAGTCCCATGCGGATTCGAAATCCTTTACATGATGCTCATAATATTTCGCAAGCTCTATACTTGCTACAACGGCTTCCTGATCATCACCATTCTCATGTATCTCAATAAATAGCCTCATCGCTTCTTCAAGATTTTTCTCCTTTTTTGAAAGAAAAGCAAGGGCCAGTTTTGCCTTTGTTTCCTTTTCTGAATCTACATCAACTACTTGCTGATATAATTCCTGCGCTTTACCAGTCTCCCCTAAAGCCTCAAGCCACCTTGCCACTTCGTATTTATCAGAAGTATATTTATTTTTTTCGTTCAATATGACAGCACCTGATAAATGGATGTATAAAGTCAATAAGGATAAAATATCGATTTCATTATGCCGCATCACACCAAAAATTCCATCTGGCATCTGATTTTCTACAAAATCAAAATAAAGAATCGGAGCTAAATAACCCGGGACATCACCGTTACGCTTTATGTCTAGAATCTCCTTCTCGACATTTGAAAGTCTTACAGAATCCAGTTTGTTTTTCCAGAGCCTTCTAGCTGCATGATACAAATCGAAATGTCCAAAATCCGGCAACTTAGGCAATGCATCCCGAATTAATGTATGCCTTGTTTTTACTTGTGGCCAATCAAAGGATTTTCCGTTATATGTGACTAGAGTTGTGTAATCAACACTCGAAAGAAAACTTTGGTAAAGGGCAACCTCAGCTCCAGGATTGGGTAAAAAATGTTGGGTAAGGATCACTTTATCCTCCTGAACTCTTGCATGTCCTAATAAAAAGATTGTATTCCCTGTCCCCCCACCTAAACCTGTTGTTTCCGTATCAAAGAAAAATAAATCGGAAAGTTGATGTCCTTTTGCAGACAATGGGTGCTTTATTGAAGATGTATTCCACATTTCGATACAATCGTTTAATTTGGAAAACGAATATAAACCATGCTTATAATCCAATGGATATTCCACTTTCCGAACCATGCAGTACGTTCCATCAAAATAAAAGGGTTCGGCTCCAAATTCTTTCCATTTATCAAGAAAGGGAATTTCCTCCATCACAACTGAAGGTTCGACAGATTTCGATTTTCCCTCTTCTTCTTTTACAATATGATTTTTTAACCGGTTTAATTTCCCTTTAAGCGACATAATGAAACTCCTTTAAAATTTTCCTTACTTTCCTTGTTTTAGCTTTGAAATTATAGTTAGCGCATCTGTTTTTGCTTGTTCCTGGATGACGTCTGTCCCAATGCAGGAAGGACAACCTGATTCACAGGAACATTTTTGAATTAATTCTTCTGATTCAGTTATGAGATTTTCCATAGCATCATAGATTTTTTCACTTAAGCCAATTCCGCCTGGATAACGATCGTATAAAAAGATTGTGGGCTGCTCATTGTGGACAGCTTTCACCTGTGGAACAACATGCAGATCAGATGGATCGCACATTGTCATAAGTGGCGCAACATGCCTTAACACATTCGCAACACCTACTAAACCTTCCTCAATTCGCTCGTCACTTAATCCCTCAAGTTCAGATTTTTTCAAACTTATCCACGCAGAAGAAGTATGCAGTTCCTCTTCTGGGAGATGAATCGGACCTGACCCGATATTCTCATGCGTTTCAAATTTTATTTTCTTGAAAATGGTTGCCATTGCTTGAACAGATACGTCTCCATACCCAATTTCGATTGATTCATTTGATCGTTCTTTATCAACCTCTAAAACTCTAAGGCTAACAGCTAGGTTAGCATCTGTAAAATAATCGACATCTACTTCCCTCACAAAAGCTTTTTTTTCTTCCCAATCTAGCTTTTCAACCTGGAATTGAACACCTTGGTGCAAATAGATGGCTTCATCATGAAGTAAGGTCATCGCACTAAATCGGTCCATTTCCCCAATAACCTTCACAGCAGCTATATCGGTTTGGTCAATGATGACAACATTCTCCTGAGAAGCTGAACGCAGGCTTATATTGTGGGCTGGAAAGGAATCATTCATCCAATACCATTTATCCCCATTTTGATAGAGGACTCTTTCCTCTGTTAAAAATTCTAGAATATCTTCAAGATCAAGGTCGCCAAATGTATCGCCAGCTTTAAACGGCAATTCATAGGCGGCACACTTAATATGGTCAATTAAAATGACAAGATTATTAGGATTAATCCGAGCTGTCTCAGGATTTCTACTAAAAAAGTATTCTGGGTTTTGAATCATATATTGATCAAGTGGATTGGAGCTTGCAACCATAAAAATGACAGCTTCCCCTTGGCGTCGGCCAGCACGACCCGCTTGCTGCCACGCACTTGCAATCGTTCCGGGGTAGCCGGTCATAATACAAACTTGAAGCTGTCCAATGTCAACACCTAATTCAAGAGCATTCGTGCTGACAACCCCATAAATATCACCATTTCGAAGTCCTTGTTCTATTTCACGACGTTGTTTTGGCAAATACCCTCCACGATAACCACGGATTGCTTTAGGACCAAGCTTGTGTTTAACTAGCTCCTGCAAATACGTAAGTATAATTTCCACCCTTACCCTACTTCGGGCAAAGACTATCGTTTGGATTTTATTTTGCAAAAATTCACTCGCAAGTTTCCGCACTTCAAGGGTCGCACTTCTTCGAATATTGAGCGGTTTATTAACAATCGGTGGATTGTAAAATACAAAATGCTTCCTACCCGTTGGTGCACCATTGTTTTCAATCAATTCCATCTTCGTTCCTGTCAAATTTTCAGCGAGTTCCTGTGGATTGGCAATGGTTGCTGATGTACACATAAATATCGGATTACTTCCATAAAATGCGCAAATCCGTTTCAATCTCCTAATCACATTTGCAACATGGCTTCCGAATACACCGCGATAAGTGTGTAACTCATCAATCACAATATATTTCAGATTTTCAAACAATGAAACCCATTTTGTATGATGGGGAAGAATAGCTGAATGCAGCATATCTGGGTTTGTAATGACAATATGTCCTGCTTTTCGTACCTTTTGACGAATGTTTGCCGGTGTATCACCATCATATGTATAACTGTTAATGGCAACTCCCATTTCCTCAATGATTTCATTTAGTTCACTTTTTTGGTCCTGAGCTAATGCTTTTGTTGGGAACAAATAAAGAGCGCGTGCCTGATCATTTTCAACAATCGTTTGTAAAACAGGTAGATTGTAGCAAAGCGTTTTACCCGACGCTGTCGGAGTTACGGCAACGAAATTCCGTCCACTTCGTGTTATTTCATAGGCTGAATGTTGATGGGTGTAAACTCTTTGTATCCCTCTTTTGCCCAATGCTTCTCGTAATCTATCATCTATGGATGCAGGCAATGCAATCGTCTTGGCAGAGGTAGCCTCAATCGTATGCCAGTTAACTATGTTTTTAGCGTATTGTGGGTTTTCTTTTATAAAATCCATTAGTTCTTGGATATTTTTCCGAAACTTCATAATAAATCACCTCAGAATTTCTACTCTAATTGTACAGAATAAACGTTCGTTTTTGAAGTGATAATGTAAAATATGTAACTGGTATTTTTAACATACACAGAAAAGCTTAATGCTTCCGTCTATCGGCGACAAGCATAAGACAAGCGTTGACAGAAGGTGCTCTTTACCTTCCGAAGCGATTGGCTTAGACCAGAGAGCCGATGACGCTTGGAACTAGACAAAAAAAGGCACACCAGAAAAGGTGTACCCTAGGATAATTTATGTTCCACAAAATGTACGATATGGTTGGTTTGTAGGCTCAGGTGGATTTGTATAATCAGAATGCTCATCTGAGTGTGCAAAAGGATCTTTTAACACTGACAGTAGTCTTTCCATAACACTGTAATCACCTTCGCTCGCCGCATCAAGTGCTTCTTCAACGCGATGGTTTCGCGGAATGATTGTTGGATTCGATGTTTGCATTAAATCCTTGATCTCTTCATCTGATTTCTTCTGTCTCCCTTGTCTTTCCTTCCACTTTTGTTGCCAATTTTTAAAACCATCTGTGCCGCAAACTGCAAGGCTCTCAAATTTATCGAGCGTGAGGGCAACAAACGTATTTGTATAATCTGACTGGTTTTGTTCCATCAATTCCAGTAATTCTTCAATTAGTTCGTTATCCTCTTCCTCTTGATCAAATAAGCCAAGCTTCGCCCTCATTCCGTTTAGCCAATTTTCTCGATAAATTTCATTGTATTTCGTGATTTCACCTTGTGCTAATTGTAGGGCTTGTTCCTCGTTTTCATGAAGTAATGGTAATAAGCTTTCCGCAAACCGTGCAAGATTCCAACCACCGATATATGGTTGATTACCATATGCATAACGCCCTCCTGTGTCAATTGAGCTAAACACAGTTTTTGGGTCATATGTATCCATAAATGCACACGGACCATAATCAATGGTTTCTCCGCTAATTGCCATATTATCTGTGTTCATTACACCATGAATAAAACCTACCAGCTGCCATTTCGCAATTAAAGCTGCTTGACGTTTGATCACTTCGCGTAAGAGTGCAAGATAGCGGTGTTCCTCATCCTTAATTTCGGGGTAATGACGTTCAATTGTATAATCCGCTAAGGTTTGCAGTTCATCCACTTTTCCCAATCCTGTAATAAATTGATACGTTCCGACACGTATATGACTTGAAGCAACTCGAGTAAGAATGGCTCCAGGGAGAACCGTTTCTCGATAAATTGGCTCACCTGTGGAGACAACTGCTAAACTTCTAGTAGTCGGAATCCGTAATCCATGCATAGCCTCACTAATGATATACTCACGCAGCATTGGTCCAATTGCGGCACGACCATCTCCACCGCGTGAATAAGGCGTGCGACCCGCACCCTTTAGCTGTATATCATAGCGAGTTCCTGCGGGTGTAATCGTTTCACCGAGCAACACTGCACGGCCGTCTCCAAGCATCGTAAAATGCCCAAACTGATGACCAGCATAGGCTTGAGCTATAGGGACAGCACCTTCTGGTATGCGATTTCCAGCAAAGACCTCTATCCCATCTTTCAATAATTCCTTAACATCTAAACCAAGTGATTCTGCCAAGTGTTTATTTAGGATAACTAACTCTGGTTCCAGGACAGGATTTGGATTTGTTTTAGAATAGAATTCTTTTGGCAACTCTATATAGCTGTTGTCAAAGTTCCAACCCATTTCACTTTTCGTAATCATAAACACCCCCTCATTTAATCAATATTCCTCGGCATATTTACGCCCAGATTTTTT